>JARGNK010000144.1:0-294 GCA_029213145.1 Rubripirellula sp.
TGAGGCGGGGGCGATTTACATGGGCTGTGATGACGATGGTTATGTCGGCTTGGTTCGATTGGAAGATGGTCGGGTGGATGTGGCAGCGGCTTTGGTATCGGGTGGCGGTTCGGCGGCCGCCGGCACACCTTTGCACCGGATCGAATCGATTCTTCGTCGCAGCCGGTTTGCTGGATTGACGATTCGGGATGCTTCGCCGCTGATGACGACGCCCCCGTTGCGACGATCACGGCCGGCCGGAATGAATCGATTGTTGGTGATTGGAGATGCTGCGGGCTACGTCGAACCCTTTAC
>JARGNK010000144.1:304-18615 GCA_029213145.1 Rubripirellula sp.
AATGACTTGGGCCGCCCAGTCAGCCATCGCGGCGGCAGACTTCCTTGCCAGCCGGGCTGGTGTGCCGAGTCAGGGCGGTCGGGCACCGACGCATGATTGGCGCCGCGTCGGGCAAGACTGGGATCGGCAATCGCGAACGCTGTTGAGACGGAAGAAGCAGACCTGCCGCACGGTTACCTCCGCCCTCCGCTCCTCCATGGCTCGCCGAGTCGCTGGCTTGCTGCTGAGTCACTGGCCCGGACTGGCCAAGCCGTTGATCCATGAACTGAACCGCTAAGAAAAGCTGCTGGTTCGAAGCCGCCAGGTTTCCAAAGTAAGGCAACCGGTTGTGAGAATGTTCGGCTAGGCTGCTTTGGCGGGTTGCTCAACTGCCGGCTTGGCCGATGTGTCCATTGGAAGCAGATCACCCGCTTTCGGTTTTCTTTGCCAACCCAATCCGAGCCAACGTCCGAATGCTGTGGTGCGGACCAAGCTCTCATACATCAACAACGAGATCACGGTTGCCAATCCAAACGACAGGCCGGTCTTGATCACCGGGTTCCACTGCGGAGCGAGAAGATACAAATCAATGTGGATCAGCCCAACGATTGGATGATGTACGACGTAAACCCAAAACGAAGCGGCGGCAATGTATTCGATGGCCGGCGGTACTTGCTTGACTCGCGTGGCGACGGTTCCAATCATCGCCGTCGTTAAAAGAGTGGCGGAAAGACAGGTGAACGCGGCCAACAAGAGACTCGCGAATCGATTTTCCCCACCATTCAAATGCCATTGTCCGAGTAGCAGCGCCGCGAGCGACATCCCCAAGGCGGGCGGCCATAATCGGAGGGCCACGCTGGAAAGACGCTGAAACTGGGGGTCATGCTTGGCGATCAGTGCCCCCAGAGCGAAAAAGAGTCCGCTGTAGATCCACTTACTCGGTACGGGCCAGAACGAATGCTGGAATCCCCAGACCACGTTCGGCCGGACCGCTAAAACAGCGGTTCCCAGGACCATCAAGATCAGCGTCCATTGAAAAAGTGACCATGCAGGGAATCGCAAACGCTGAAATCGCTTTCCCACGAAAGAACCCAGCGATAAAACACAGAGATACAGGAAGATATATTGCAAGAACCAGAGATGACTCAGCCCCCACAGGTCTTTGTCAATCTGCCCGTCAAATTTGAAACTCCGCAATTTCACCGGTTCGACTTGCCCTTCGATCACCCAGCCCAAGACCCAAAGGTGTAAATCGATTGGAAGAATGACGACCACGCCAAACAACAGCGGAATCAGGAGGCGGCGAGCCCGCTGCCGAACGAGCGTCGTTTCACCGTGGCGTTGCAGGCCCCGGTAGGCAAAAAATCCGGCAATCACAAGAAATACCGGCATGATGAATAATTCGATCGACCAGAGAACGAGGTCGACAATCCTGCTGCTACCATCGTGGACCGGCCATGCCAAGCCTGGCATCGGGTGTCGGGCGTAGGGAACGCAGGCGTGCAGTAGCACAACGCCCAAGGCGCTAATTGCTCGCAGGCCGTCCAGGCCCGCAAATTTTTTCGCAGGCTGACTTCCGTTTTGTAGTGGCAAGACATCCATAATGGTCGCCTCTAGCAAATCCTGCCTTGGCAACGGTAGACCGCTTCCGGAGGTAACTTACCGAATACTCCGGCTATGGAGGCCGCGTCCACTCGGCTACAACTTTGGTTTAGCCTACGAATCGAGGAGATAATGGCCAAAGGACTGTTTACCCAGGGAATGTGCGTTTTGCTGCGAAACCCAGTTTCGTTAGAGCAACTCGAGCAACGTTTGTCGGAATTCAAGCTGGTTGGGCAGCATGATTCGATCGAAGACGACGATGCGCCGCACACGCTGGTGTTTGAATTTCGGCCTGAAGTCAACGGGCACCTGCTGGTGACCCCGGCAACCTGCCCCTGGCCTGATGAAATGGGAGACCCGGATGAATCGCCCGAGCGGTTTGTCGCTTGGTCGCTTGGGCAATTTGCGCCACTCGCTTTCCCTGGCTGCCTCGAACGTGCCGGGCAGCAATCTTGGGGCTGGGAAGACGCTGCCGAGCAACTCGAGGGGCACACATCCCATATCCGACTCCTGATCAGCTACGTGCTGGGGGTCGAATCACCAGAGGAATCGGACGACGAAGATGTTCCGTTGATTCCCGATGACTACGACCCGATCGCAGAGTTGAAATTCTTGACGCGAGCGGTGACCAAACTGCTCGAAATGCCAGAGGCCATCTGCTACTTCAACCCAGGTGGTGAAGTGTTGCGGGAGGAGAGCGGGTTGCGGCGGGGATTGAACTATGCCTGGAGCCACGAGTTGCCGCCGCTTGATATGTGGACCAATGTGCGGCTATTCCGCGCCACCCCCGAATGGTCGCTCATGGATACCGTCGGAAACGGACAATTCGACCTGCCCGATATGGAAGCCGTTTTTCTTGCGGACAAAGTTGAGCCGAGTGAAGTCGAGGGGTTTCTGCGGAACGCCGTGCTCTATCTGATGAGCGGCGAAGAGGAGGTGGAGGACGGCGATACGGCCGATGGACCGGGTGAAATCCAATGGAAAGCGATCGCCTGTGAAGATGCGCTTTCCGATCCACCTCGCGCCACGCTGCGCTGGATTCCCCAAGACGACAGTGAGCCTCCCGAGGATCTGCTGGCTCGTGGGGAGGCCGATTCAGAGGACGAGGAACCGCTTTCCGAAACAGATATCGATGAGGACTTTAGCGAATTCGACGATGACGACTTTTGACCGCAGCGGTCCGTTTTAACCCCTTGCTGCCACCCTTTCGACGATTAGACTGGGTTTATTGAGAATTAGTATCAATAAGCAATCTGGGTGGCTGTCGTGCGACAAGAAACCATCGTCAACGTGTTTCCGAGCTCCGATGAGAACCGTCGGCTGGTGATCGCCGTTGAGCAGTTGCCCGATTCAGCGAGTCGATTGGTCCTGAGGCAGGAGACTTTTTCCAGCGACGTCGGCTGGTTTGTGCAGAGCCAAGTCGCGATCGAACCAGAGCAGGTGCCTGCACTGAAAATGAGTCTGGGGAGAGCGGGGGCTCCGAAAATTCAACATCGATCTCGTGAGCTACCGCGAGTGCCGGCGATGACTCTGCGGTTCGATGGTGCGGCCCCTGGAGCCGCCGGCTAGTCGGTGATTCGCCTGTTTCAGAGCATCGCTGTTCTTTTTGGCTTGATTTCCGAGCTGTGGCTTCGGAATCCGAGCTGTGGCTTAGGAATCCGAGCCTGGGATCTTTCCGCCCCACGGGAACACCGGCGGCTCCCGCAGTTACGCTCAAGCCTTGGGCCCTATCCAAAAATTAGTAGCGGAAGCCGTGGAGGCTTTCGGCCCCCGCCGAAAACCGCCGAAAACCGCCGAAAACCGCCGAAAACCGCCGAAATTCTTGACGAATTCCGCGACGACACTTCGGGCTTATCCATGATCCAATAGGTTTTCGGATAGGTTCTTAGCGTCCCGCTCAGGGCCTCTTAGCCACGGCGTTTTGTTCACGGACTCGATTTGCAAGTAAGTGCATCCGCCTGTGGCTGTTTCTTCGCCTTGCCTGCCGATGGCGTTTTTTCGGCTAACCGGTTTGCCGAGCTGGATTCGCTGACTCACTTCCGCTGCCGGTGTTTCGCAGCAGCTTTGCGTACTCATCGACACCTTCCTGCTCTTCTTTCAGGATGTCCTCCAGGAAGATCACTAGGGCCCTGTTTTCACCAGCTAGGTCAATTGCCTTGCTGTACATTTCGACGGCCTTGGATTCGAATTCCATGCTGAACTGCAGGACTTCGGTAAGTTCACGTGATTGGCGAATCTCATTGCGAGTCGCCAAAGGAACTCCGCCAAGTGAGGCAATCTTGTCGCCAACAAGTTGAGCATGCCCAAATGATTCCTTCGCGTCGTCAAGGAACTTGCTGGCGTAAACCTCGCGCCAAACGCCTTCCACAATGAAGCTCGCCTGGGAGTATTGAGCGACTCCCGTCCATTCATGCTTCAGAATCTCGTTCAGTTGGTCAATGATCGCTTGATTACTCATCCCAAATCCTTTTTTTGAAACGTCTGTTGGTTTGTTGATGTCTTTTCCCGCGGGGGTTCCACTGAAGACCGTTGGCACCATACCGATCGCGGCGGCGAGATCAAACACCGTTTCTGAGCTCCGCATCGAGCTCTCGCTCGCCGCCGCCTGTCCGATCGAGGCAGGCCGTCGGCGAAGACAGGCTTTCAGATCGCTTTTGCTTCCCGGAATAGGCCAATTTATTGGTTTTTGGGTGGGTAGGTCACTGTTTGCACTCAAGCCGACGAAGCCCAGGTACAAACCAAGGGGTGCGCATGTTCATTCCCGCGCTCGGTGCCGGTCGATCCGTACGGCGGCAGAGTGCGGATTGAACGGTTTTGGTGGGTGGTGGGGCCTACGGTCGATGCAAGTGGAAAAAACCCCCTTGAAGCGCCGCTCGAACTCGATATCATCTATTGATAATGGTTCTCATTTTCAGAGTTCCTGAGCGAAGCAAGCCAGCGTTGCACGGTATCGGTCCCCGATTCTGCTGCTTATCCAGCCAGCCACGCTCTGATCGCCGGCCTGTTCCCGTCGAACAGGCAAGCGTGTTGGCGATCTAGCGACTGATTTCACCTGGATAAGAAGGCTTGCTGCGATGAAAAACATGCGAAAAAACAAACACCTGCTGCCGCGAGGCGGTTTTACCTTGGTCGAGCTGTTGGTCGTGATCGCGATCATCGGAATTTTGATTGGATTGCTGTTACCGGCCGTCCAAGCGGCCCGAGCCGCCGCTCGGCGGATGTCTTGTTCGAATAACCTCAAGCAGGTCCTGCTGGCGGTTCACAACTACGAGTCGGCCTTCAAAAGATTGCCGGCTGCATGGAGCAAGCCGTCGCTCACCGGCGATGGTTGGTCAGCCCAGGCGAGGCTACTGCCGTTTATTGAGCAGCTTGGTCTGAGCGATGGCGTTGAGTATGCCGCCGGTTACAAGCGAGCTCAGATTTTCGTCGATGGCCAATGGGTCAAGGTTTCGTCGTTTCGCGTGCCGACTTACTTGTGCCCAAGTGAGGTCAACGATCGCACTCGGTTCGATTCGTCGGGCCAGCCCCAGCATTATCCACTGAGCTACGCCTATAACGCTGGTCGTTGGTTTGTTTATAACCCGAACAACCAGCAAGTCGGCGATGGTGTTTTCCTGGCCAACCGTTATTCTCGCTTTCGGGATGTTCTGGACGGTTTGGCGAACACGTTAGCGTTTTCAGAAGTCAAAGGTTGGACGCCGTATCTGCGCGATGCCGGGCAACTTGATTCGCTGACAATGCCCGTTGTCTCGGATCAAATTTGTGCTCTGGGGGGATCGTTTAAATCAGAAACCGGACATACCGAGTGGGTGGACGGTCGGGTTCATCAATCGGGATTCACAACCACGTTCCCGCCGAACCACAAAGTGCTGTGTGAGTTCAACGAAATCGAATACGACGTCGATTTCACCAACATGCGTGAAGGAAAGACCTCGAATGCGAGAACCTACGCGGCGGTCACGTCTCGTAGCTATCACGGCGGTGGTGTGCACAGTGCGATGTTGGACGGATCAGTACGATTCGTCACCGAGTCGATTGAGTTGCAATTGTGGCAAGACCTGTCCACGCGAGCTGGACGCGAAGTTGTTGCTGTCCCCGAATAGCTCACCTCGAACTGGCGTCCCCGCTTCGCAGCTTTGATACGCGGCTCCGTCGCCTGGCATCTGCCTGACCGACGAGACGCTTTCCATTGTAGGGCCATTCGGAACCAACTCATGAATGACGAAAATCGAGGTGATTTGACCCATTCGAATCCGAGTGATTCTGAATCGGCGGCTCCGGCGGCCAAATTACCAAAGATCATTCCGTTTTCGACACTGGCACCCTGTGGCGATGAAATTTGGATTGAGAACAATGGGCAGCTCTATCGCCTGCGGCGTACCAGCCAAGGAAAATTGATCCTGACAAAATAAGGGGTTAATTTGGCGGCCGCACCAACCAGCACTTTCCCCCCGAGCTCCCACCGGAATCGCGGGGAAGCTTGGAATCAGGGGAAGCGTGGGATCTCTATTTCGCAATGCTTGCCGCCTGCCAGGCCATTTATCACCAGGTCGTTGCTGCATGATGGAGATTGCAACGAGCTCGCGGTCGTTCTATCGCACGGCTTGTTGCTTGCCGGTGCATCGGTGAACCTGGGGGGAATCGTCCATCACCCTGACGCCCAGATCGTGCGGCGATGAGTTCGAGTGGTTAGGGGCTGGTACCAAGTCCGCTCGGGTTTCGATTCAGGGGGGGATTATCGCCGTCAACCGGAACGTTGGTTATTCTGGGCGATCTGCCGTCTCCTCTACCCCAGGAAATCCGATGAATCCGCCCGTCCGAGCTTCACAATTTAAGAGTCAGACGGTTTGTTTGGTAACGCTGACCACACTGGCGGTGATCTACACCGTTTATTGGCTGCGACCGGTGTTGGTGCCGTTGGTCGTCGCGATCTTTGTGGTTAGTGGCGTTAGCCCAATTTTGGTGACTTTGGAGAAGCGGCTGGGAGTCACGCGAATCATCGCCGCCGCCCTTACCTTTCTTGCCGGCGTGGTCATGTTGGGGCTGTTTGGATTTACGATTTGGGCGTCCATTGTCGACCTTTCTAAAAACTCCGATGCCTATCGCCGCCGCGTCCGCGAGTTGGTGGCGGAAGTCGAAAGCCGCATACCGCTGAAAGCGGGCAAGCGAAATTCATGGTCGACCGACAAAAACTTGTTCGATGAAGAGGGGAGAACCAACGGAGAAAGTCAGGCTGAGAATGAAACCCAGCCAAATGATCCGGGCAACACGAACGTCGCTTCCGGAGTTGGTGGGGAACGCGAGGCTAAGCAAGGCGAAAGCGTTGGCGACGCGCCCAGCGGCAGCCAAGCGGATGACCAGAGCCAAGCGGCTGACCAAAAATCGGCCAGCAACCAAGGGCTCGCAGAGGATGCGAGGGACGGTGAAGGCGAACCTGGTGGCGAAAACAACTCGGATGATCTGCGTCAGTCAGAGAGCGAGAGCCAGTCTGATGGTGAGAGCCAGTCTGATGGTGAGAGCCAGACGAGCGACGAAAGTGAGTTCGATACCGCGAGCCGGACGAGTGACGAGAGTGAGTTCGATACCGCGAGCCGGTTCAGAGAGATGGATCAGCCAGTGAATGCAGCGGTGCCCGTCTTCCCAGTTCCGTCCAATGGTAGCATGCCGCCGCCAACTGATGAAGCAAGTGCATTTGTTGATGCTTTTGTCCGTCAGGGAATCACAGTCATTTCACAATCGCTGGTCACGATGGTTTCAACCAGCGTTGTCGTCCTGATCTTTGTGTTCTTCTTGTTGATTGGAACACCGACCTACCATAACTCGGAAACTCTGAAGGAGATCGATCTACAAATTCGGTCTTACCTGGCACTCAAAACCATCATCTCCATTTTTACGGGGATGGCGTTTGGAATGGCTTTGCGTTTGTTTGGGGTTCCGATGGCATTCACTTTTGGGGTCATGGCTTTCTTGTTGAACTTTGTTCCCAATGTTGGTCCGTTGGTGGCAAGCTTGTTGCCGATTCCGCTGATCATCTTGGATCCGAACGGCACCATCATTTGGATGGCGATTACCATCACCGTGATCTGCAGCATTCAGTTGATAAGCGGCAACTTGGTGGAACCAAAAATCATGGGCAACTCATCCGACCTGCACCCTGTCACGATTTTGTTGGCCTTGATGTTTTGGGGCATGATGTGGGGAGTGATTGGGATGTTTTTGGCGACACCGATCACTGCTGCGGTCAAAATTGTGTTGGAAAGGATTGACCAAACACGGCCGATCGCAAGTCTGATGGCGGGTCGCTTTGGGGACAAAACCGATGAGCTCGGCGAACCGACCACAGCCTAGCAAGGCCGCCTTCGGCGCCCTGTCGCCGATCTGAAATTTGCTCGGGATTCCAACAAAGAAAGGCTCGCAGTTAAGCAGATTGCGAGAGCGAGTTGGAGCTTCGCAGGTTGTCAGGCAACATCTGTTCGCCAACCTCATCGCCTTGGCGAGATGCCGCGACCGTCATTGCGGTCGCGGGCTGGCGATGTTCATCTTCCTGATAGCGAAGCAGAACGTATTGGTGCTTCACGAACTGTCTGCTGAAGTCGATCGGATCTGGTTTTACCAGCTGACCTTTCGGACCGGGCCGCTGTAGTATCCGGGATGTTCTCGCAACGCGTTTTGTGCGGCGATTTCGCTGTTCCGCCCCATTGCCACAACCCACATCGGCGGTCCAGCGACTCCGGGGCCTGGATAGAGCGTGACTTCCCAGGCAGAGGTTAGGCCCGTGCGAATTGCTTCCATGTTAAAACGCATCATCGCAACTTGGCGTTTCATTTCCTGATCTTGATGATAAGCAGCGGCCTGGGATTGCAGACGCAAGGAGTGCTCCATCTCTTCTTCAGCCGCTTTATCTGCTGCGTCTTTGTCGGCCCGCCAGGTTTCGTAGCCAGCCTTCAAGAACTCTTGATCCTTCTCGGAGAGCAGGAAGAATGGCACGCCATACTCGTCACCATTTTCGAGTTCCATGATGACACCTTCGAGCGTGTAGGTTCGCGGGTCGCCTCTGAGACTTCTTACCCAACGATTCAGTGCGGCCTCGTCGGGAATCTCTTGGCCCTCCAGGTGTTCCACTACCCTCCGGACGATCGCTTGGTAAACCTCCGGCAAGTTTTTGTAAGCTTTGTCACCGATGTAGGTTCTGCCTCGCCGTGATTGAATCGTTACATCACGGCGGGCATAGTCAACGATTTTACCGATGACTTTCAAACCGCTTGCGGTTGTCCACGTTTGCATCTTGCCAAGGTTCGAATCGTGGATTTCTTGCGCTTTCTTCGTTTTCAAGAACGCTTGGTCGTTTTCCGACAGTTGATCGATCTGGCAAGATCCGAGCTCTTTGTTGGCTCGCTGCAAAATGACCATCTCGTCGTCGAATGCGATCAGGTCAGCCTCTAGCTTGTACTTGCCGGTAGCATCTTTCCACTCTCGCCCCAACGCGGGTGACAGGACGAGAAGCGTGATTGGCAGGGAAAGAATGAATTTCATGGACCGGAGCATCTTGTCGTAACCTGAACTGCAAAGAAGACGAAACGTTTCGAACTCTCTGCAGGATACCCGAGAAGGCGCGCAGATTCAGCCTTCCGGCAGCATTTTTTCGTTGCGGTGTATATGTTTGCCCGGTCAGTGACCCGGCTGGTCTGCTTCCCTCAAGCGACCCTAGTAGATCCTAGTCATTGCAAGGTTGCAGGTATTCGCCTTGATCACCACTGTTTCGGATTCGCACCGCGGCTGCTGCCTGGCAAACGTGCACGAACAGTGCAGTTTCAGCCAGTCAGCCACCTGGAATTGACATTTGTCCACAGGAGGCAGGCGGTAGAGAGGCTGGCGGTAGAAGGACAGGCGGAAGGGATGATGGCTAAGCGGTGGCGGTGTGATATCTTGGAGGCTCCGCCACCGCGGGGAGGTCCTTTCTGGTCGGCGAATACTCGTGGAATTGACAACATGAAATGGAAACTGGTTGCGGCCGTTTTGTTGGCTTGTACAACGTCTTTGCAGTCTGAGTCATTGCAAGCGGCGGATGAAATTGAGACGCTGCGTTCGGTCGGAGCCGAGGCTGCGGGCGCGGCTCAAGCCCGGCACGCGCGTGATGTGCTGGTTGCCGAGGGAGCCGATAATTTGGTCCCGGTGCTAGAAGGTTTTCGCGGCAGCACGGTGCTCGCATCGAACTGGTTGAGGAGCACATTTGAGGCGATCGCCGATCAACAGCTGAAATCGGGCAAAGGTTTGCCGCAAGCTGAATTGCTGAGTTTTGTTCGTGACACAACTCAGTCACCGGCGGCACGGCGTTTGGCGTACGAATGGTTGAGGAAAGAATCCGCTGATTTGGAAGAACAGCTGATCCCGAGCATGTTGCTCGATCCGAACCCCGAGTTTCGTCGGGATGCAGTCAGCCGTTTGGTCGATCAGGCCAAAGCCGCGAACGGACCAAAAGCAATCAAGATTTACCAGTCAGCGTTGGCAGGCGCTGTGCACGAAGATCAAGTCAAAATAATTGCCGAGGCGCTTCGCGCTGCGGAGGTCGAAGTTGATATTCAAAAGCACTTTGGCTTTCTTCCGTCCTGGAAAGTAATTGGGCCGTTTAACAACCGAGACTTGGTTGGTTTTTCAATTGCTTACCCGCCCGAAAAGAAGATTGAAATCGCTGCCGAGTATGACGGCCAGCTCGGCCAAGTCAGTTGGCAACCGATCAACACCGAGGATGATTACGGGGTGGTCGATATCGGTAAGCAGATTGAGAACTACAAGGGATCGCTGATGTACGCGACCACGACTTTTCGCAGCGATCAAGCACAATCTGTTGAGTTGCGATTGGGGACTCCCAATGCATGGAAATTGTGGGTCAATGGCGAGCTGGTTTTTCAGCGTGAGGA
Source organism: Rubripirellula sp. (assembly GCA_029213145.1). Lineage (GTDB taxonomy): Bacteria > Planctomycetota > Planctomycetia > Pirellulales > Pirellulaceae > Rubripirellula. The sequence continues at coordinate 10,804 of JARGNK010000144.1, forward strand.
ATATCACCGCAGCACTCAAATGGATCAGTACAAGGTCCCTGTGGAATTGCAGAAAGGGGATAACGTCTTGTTATTGAAAGTTTGCCAAAACGAGCAGGAGCAATCGTGGGCGCAAGATTACAAATTCCAACTGAGAGTTTGTGATGCGACGGGATCAGCGGTTCTACCAGCAGGCACGATCAGCGACTTGAGTCAGATCAAATCAGGGAATTGAAGATGAAACCTTTAAAAATTAAATCGTTATTTGCTCGTCTCTGTCTAGCAACCGCAATCCCCTCTGCAGTGATCAATTCCGCACTGGCGGCCGACTGGAAACAGTTTCGCGGGAACAACGCCAATTCCGTCGCGACCGGCGAAACATTACCGACTGAACTCAGTGGAACGAGTATCGCTTGGCAAGTCGACTTGCCGGGCCGCGGCGTGTCGGGACCCATCGTGGTCGGTGGGCAGGTTTTGCTGACCGCCAGCTCCGGTTACTCCCAGAATCGTTTGCACGGTTTGAGCTATGACGTTGGCAGCGGTGAACTGCAGTGGGAGCGACAGTTCGAAGCAACCGGCCGAACAGGCTGTCACAGCAAGATGTCGGTGGCGACACCAACGCCGGCCAGTGATGGTCAGCGTGTCTTTGCATTCTACTCCAGCAACGATCTCATCTGCACCGATTTGCAAGGGAACCTGCAATGGTATCGCGGGCTGGGCGAGGAATTTCCTAACGCCAGCAACAGTTTGGGGATGTCGTCGTCGCCGATCGTGATCGGGCCGACGGTGATCGCTCAAGTGGAAAGCGATGCCGAGGCGTTTGCAATTGGGGTCGATGCGATCAGTGGAGCCACCAAATGGAAAATTGATCGGCCGCGAAAAGCGAATTGGACTTCGCCTACCATTCTTCCGGGAGCAGAGGGGCGACCGGCATTAGCTCTGCTGCAATCTTCCAAAGGGGTCTCGGCCGTCGATCCCGAAACGGGAAAGGTTGTTTGGGATTTCGCTGATGGTGCGTCGACGATTCCGTCTTCGACTGTCGTCGGAAACACGGTGGTGATTCCATCCAATGGACTCACCACCATCAAGCCTGTCGCGGACGGGACTTTCGAAGAAGTATGGAATGCGTCGCGGTTGTCACCCGGCACTGCCAGCCCCGTCGTGATGGATGGAATGACCTTTACCGTCAACCCTGCGGGAGCTTTGGCGGCGGGAGACGTGGAGTCGGGGGACCGGCTTTGGCAGCTTCGGCTCAAGGGACCCTTCAGTAGCACGCCAGTCGCATCCAATGGATACCTGTTCTTCTTCAATGAAGACGGTTTTGCGTCGGTGGTCAAGGCAAACCGTGACGGCGGTGAGATCGTGTCGGAACTCGATCTTGGTGAGAAAATCCTCTGCAGTCCGGCCGTTGCCAACAACGCCCTCTACATCCGTAGTGACCAACAACTTTGGAAATTCGCAGAGTAATTTGAAGCGACTGTTGATTTGAAGCCATTGCTGGGATGGTGGTAATTTTCATGTCGAAACATTCGTAAATGCTTTCCTCGCCTTGGCGACTTGACGTCAGTCGGTAGCAAGGCAGAGTGGTTGCAGACTGGGTGAGTGGCAAAGCACGTTTCGCGTGAAGCGGCAAAGCACATTTGATGTGCTCAGGCTGGATGCTCGGCATTCGAGGAGAGGCTTCGGTGTAATTTGGCTCGGGGACAGCAGTCACCGAAAACGCAGATGGCTGATCGGGGATTGAGCTTAAAGCGATGGCACCCCGTTTTGTCGACTGTTGAAAGGTGTGTCATCCGGGGAGGACCGGTAGCCTATAACTAGGTGATGTCCAGTGCAGGGAGTAAAGCGACCAAGGAAACGACCATGGACCCATCGGATCTCGTCCAGCTGCAACCGACAGACGAGCACAACCGGAATTTGGAAGTGAACGTGAGGCCACCGGATTGGGTGAACCCCAGCCCAGCAAAGCCTTATCACTTGGTGATTATCGGAGCCGGTACAGCTGGATTGGTGACCGCTGCTGGAGCCGCCGGCCTTGGGGCTCGGGTGGCACTGGTGGAGCGAGAGCTAATGGGGGGCGATTGCTTGAACGTCGGCTGTGTCCCTTCCAAAGGTTTAATCCGCGCAGCTCGCGTTGCCGCTACCGTTCGGGACGCCCAGCCATTCGGTGTCAAACTTGCCGGCGATGTAGGATTCGATTTTGCCAAGGCGATGAAGCGAATGCGCGAGTTGCGCGCTCAGATCAGTCCAAATGATTCTGCGGAGCGTTTCTCAGACTTGGGAGTCGATGTTTTTTTCGGGCAGGCCGCCTTCAAAGATAACAGCACGATTAGGGTCAGCCGCGGCGATGGGTCGGTTAGCCAGCTGAATTTCAAAAAAGCAGTGATCGCAAGTGGTGCTCGCGCCTACGCACCGGACATCGAGGGTTTGCAAAGCGTCAGGTATCTGACCAACGAAAATCTATTCTCACTAACTGAGTTGCCAACGCGACTAGCCGTCGTCGGAACCGGGCCAATCGGTGTTGAAATGGCACAATCGTTCGCCCGCTTTGGCAGTGAAGTCGTTTTGTTTGATCGCAGTGAGCAAGTCCTGCCGCGGGAAGACCCTGAGGCGGGTGAGATTCTAGCCAAGCAGCTGCAACGCGATGGGATCCAGCTCATGCTGGACAGCCGGGCGATCAAGTTTAGTCCTGCTGACAACGATTGCATTCGTGTGAGCGTGAAGCAAGCTGGGGAAACGGTTCACACCCTGGTCGACCAATTGCTCATTGCGGTCGGTCGGGCGGCCAACACCGAGGCATTAAATCTTGAAGCGGTAAATGTGAAATACGATCAACATGGGGTTCAAGTAAACGATCATCTGCAAACAACCAATCCCAGAATTTACGCAGCGGGAGATGTTTGCTCGAAGTACAAATTCACGCACTCGGCAGACTTTCAGGCTCGGATCGTGATCCAGAACTCACTTTTTTCAATAGGGCCTTTCGGGAAGAAACGAGCCAGTCAATTGATTATTCCGTGGGCGACGTACACTGCTCCCGAAATTGCTCACGTCGGACTCAGTGAAAAAGAGGCAACGCAGCAAGGAATTCCAATCGACACCTATACGCAACCGCTATCGGAGGTTGATCGCGCGATCCTGGAAGGGCAAGAAGAAGGATTCGTGAAGGTGCATACACGAAAGGGGACAGATCAAATCTTGGGGGCAACGATCGTTGCTGAAAACGCGGGAGACTTGATCTGTGAGTTGACGCTTGCAATGCAGGCAAAGCTGGGGCTTTCAAAAATCGCCGCGACGATTCATCCCTATCCAACGCAGGCTGATGCGATCCGAAAGTTGGGTGACCAATTCAACCGAACTAAGCTGACTCCTATCAGCAAACGCATCTTGGACTTGCTGAGACGAATCAATGTTGGCAAGTGAGTTGCTACTTTCCCGAATGTAACCTGCTTTCCCGATCGCCCCGTGAGTAACGGTGCGGAAATTCTCTGACCGAGCCGGACCAGGCCATGGCTTTTGGCATTTGCATCCACCCAGATCGAAAGCTTGTGGAGCTTTGATGGGTTTGCGGACTTCGTCATTCGCATTGGCGAATTTGGTTTCCCTATGGCTCGTTCCCTTTGGCTGCTGTCTCCACCAGCCAGCTCAAAGTCCCGCAAGCACAGGAGACGCAGGCGGGGGCCCATGGCCGAGCTAAGATTGCTTGGTTCAAATCTGCCTCTTGTCAGTGTCGCACGCACGCCGCTGATTGCCATCAAGGTGTTGGTGAACGCGTCGCTTGCGCGATCTCTCTGCTGATCAAGTTGGTGCGTTTTTGCTTGGCTTCGATTCTTCAGCGCAAAGACCGTAACCCCTTCCTTGATCGTTTCAAGTATTTGGATTTGATCGAGCTGATCGAGCTGATCGAGGTCAATACGCGTCGGGTCTTGGTCCAGAATCACGAGATCAGCGAGCTTTCCAACTTCGATTGAACCCTTTGTCTTTTCTTCAAAGTGTTGCCACGCTGGCCAGATGGTCATCATCTTGATAACGGACATCGGTGAGCGCGCAGGTTCTCTTCTCTTGAGAATAAGGTTTTCTTCTCTTGAGAATAATCGTTGTCAAAATGATTGATGCGAGGAGTTTGTACGCGGCGAGGTCCCTCAGTCAGGTGGATTGAGTTCTGGTGAAACAAAGGTGGCGTCGGATGTTATCGATGTAACGCCAATTCACTGCCGCCTGGCATCCCCGTTGAGTGGGGAATGTGAGAAGCTTCACTCTTCTTTGTAGGAACCGCCGGTAGATCCGTCGGAACGATCATCTCCAAGTTTCGCGGGCTGATTGCTAGGGTCGCAGTTGCAGGAATCGCATGCAGAACACGGTGTGTCGGATATAGGTAGTCCATTAACAATGGTGATCGGACGGCTGTCGTAAGATCAAGAGCGATGGAAATGAACGTGTTTCCACACTCCGGCCGTTTTTTCCCAAATCCGTGTCTCTTCGGTTGTGGAGGTTGCGCTGATGCCGTCGGTGATGCGTTGTGTCATTCGAACATAAGCAATGACGGCGACGTTCCCCATTACTCGGATATGTGGGCTGCTGATTGTTGTCGTCACGTTGGCGTACGGAGATTGGCCTGCCATGTCGAAGTAGTGTTTGTGGAATGCCATTCCTTCGATCAGATGACCATTCGCCTCTGGCTCGATCGCGGTTAAGTTCGCAGCGCAGAGTTCGGTGTAGGTCCCCCAATCCGCAACTGTGATGGCTTGAAGCAATCGGGTGGTAAGCTCCAGGATCTCCGCTTGTTCATTTTCATTCATGGCAAAACATTAGGTCAGTGCGTGGCAATATTCAGTGAAGGCATGTCAGGATAGTGAAGTCAGGAAATCAGTGACAGTGAGCCGTCCGAAGGGGGCGAATCGGAGTGAGCTTTGGTGGTGAGCGTTTGCAGTGAAGGGGGGGCTGGCTAGATTGCGTTGACCTTTAAATCCGCAGCAGCATCTGTAAGTCCGTAGTATCGGCAGTCGAGCAAAAATAGTAGGCCGTTCACCATCGCTGGTCACGAAGATTGTGCGATTGAAGCCTCGCGTCAGTGCCATCGTTTGTAGCTGACTCCGGGCGGTATTTTGGTTGTCGGTGAGGGGAGGACTGTGAGTCACTGATGACGATGGGAGGCAAGCAGGAGAAGGAACCTCGCCGATATGTGTCGATGCGTTTCAGCTGATTTGGCTATACAATCCCTCTGCCCCGAGGAGCTTGGATCTGTGTTTTGTTGTTTAATGTGATGACCGCCCATGTTTTCTAGCTGGTCTGTGTTTTAACCGAAAGCAGCTCGTGAGTTCTCACCAAGGTTGGCGTTGTCGCCAACGAAGCCAAGCCAATTAGTATGCACATTCTCTTCGTCCATAAAAACTATCCGGCCCAGTTTGGTCACATTGCCAGGCACCTGATCGATCGTCATGGGTTTCGATGCACATTCGTGTCTGAAAAACCTCCTGCGCAGTGGGAAGGGCTCGAGCGGATTCAGTACGATCCCCGCAGCGGCGCAACCGACAAGACCCACTTTTGCTCAAGATCCTTTGAGAACCAGATCTGGTCTTCAAAAGGACTCTTCGATGCGCTCCAGGCGCGGCCCGATATCCAGCCTGATTTGATTGTCGGGCACAGCGGTTTTGTTTCGACGCTGTACCTTCGTGAGCTTTATGATTGTCCCGTGATCAGTTACTTCGAGTTTTTCTATCATACGCAAGACTCTGATCTTGACTTCCGAACTGATCTGCCTGCTTACGAAACCGCCGATTTGTTGCGGGCAAGGACTCGTAATGCGATCTTCCTGTTGGATTTACAGAATTGCGATCGAGGTTACTCGCCAACTGAGTTCCAGCGTCGTCAGTTACCCGAAGTCTATCATCCAAAGGTGACGACGATTTTCGACGGGATCGATACTCAATTTTGGAAACCTGATTCGCAGCCCAATCGCCTGATTGCCGGCTGGAATTTGCCGACAGACAAAAAAATCATCACGTATGTAAGTCGAGGGATGGAGGCTCTTCGAGGTTTCGACATCTTCATGAAGATCGCGAAACGAATCTGCGATCATCGCGATGATGTCTTATTTGTCGTCGTCGGTGAAGATCGTGTTGCTTATGGAGGCGATCATCGATACACAGATGGTAAGACATTTAAGCAATGGGTTCTCGCACAAGATGATTATGACTTGAAGAAAATATTGTTTCTTGGCCGGATACCACCTGCACAATTGGTGAATCTGTTTTCGATTTCGAACTTGCACTTTTATCTAACTGCGCCCTTTGTGTTGTCGTGGTCACTGATGAATGCGTTAGCTTGTGGGGCGACCGTAATGGGATCCGATACGGCGCCGGTGCGAGAAATGATCCAGCACGGGAGAAATGGTCTACGATTTGACTTCTTTGAGATTGAACAGGCTGTGGAGATGGCAAACCATGTGTTGGATTTCTCTGCCGAATACGAGCATCTCGGTACGCAGGCACGTACCCGCATCGTAGAGCAATACAGCTTAGATGTTTGTTTGCCGAAAATGCTTGAGCTTTATCAGTCGGTCAAGTCGTGAGCAATGCGCTAACAACGCGCGGGTTGGCTAGTAAATTTGGCAAGCAGCTGAAGGCGAAGGATTCTCTGGTCGACGGGATTGGTTCGAATCCGGCGCGTTCGCTTTCATTTCAAACGCGTATTTGCGTCTGCCGCTCCGGCTTGTCTGAGGCTCTCGTTTGTTACAACCGGTCCGTTGCTTGCGTTCGATATCCACTTCGCGGTGGCGGAATTGTGGTTGGCTGATCATGGTAGCAGGTAATTCATGATCGGTCTCGACGTTGGACGATACTTGGTGCGTCGGTGTGAAAGGACCTGATTGCCGGGGTGCAACTAAGTAAGAGCAAACGGGTTTTGGAACCGGGGTATTTCACGACTTGACGCTGGTGTGCGGTGTTAATGGTTCGGATTGGATAATCGATACCGCCCCAGTCGAAGCTTGGTACTTCAAGCTGACGCAGTAATTGCCGGTGGCCCATTTTTGGCATTTCCGATGTGAATTTGGGAAAAACGCTCGTTTTTACGAACTCAATCACTGAAATTCTGAAGCTGTTATCGTTGCGGCATGCTCTGTCGCACGGTTTTGCGGTAAATTCGTAGCGTTTGGGGGGGGCAGCACACCTATATTCGGTCTCGCTTCTCGGGATGTTTGCAGCGGCGTTGGCCGCCAGCGGTGAACTGCCGTCGTCGTGAAGCGTCAATACCAGGTTGTTTTACCTCCAGAATCGCCCTAAAACTGCTGCGGACTCAGGGACTTGGTACCCGTTGCCAACGTCGACGGACGCTGAATTTCGCTTCCTGGTTTCTTGAGTTGGCAATCGCGCTGTGTGGTTGTTGCTGACTTTCTAAGCCGCGCTAAATCTGCGAGTCGAAGCACGATACTACTGGAAATATCGCGATGGTTAAAAAGCATACAAAGTGGTCGCGCCGGAATGCATACGCCAAGAAAGAGGCAGCGCTGAGACGTCGCCGCTTGCTTTTCGAGCCAATGGAATCACGCCGCCTGCTTGCCGTTGACGTGGTCAATACATTTGAGGTGACCAACACAAATGATGCTGGGCAGGGGAGTTTGCGAGACGCGATCGTTTCGGCCAACGCATCACAAGGCGCCGATCGTATCGCGTTTGATATTCAAGGGAACGCGCCCCACACGATTTCTTTGCAGTCGGTGCTGCCTGCGATCAGCGAAACCGTTGTCATTGATGGTACTTCGAACCCTTCCTATCTCGACCAACCGGTTATCGTGCTCGACGGTAGTTCGATGCTGTCGTCTAACGATGGGTT
>JARGNK010000145.1 GCA_029213145.1 Rubripirellula sp.
GGCCAAGTATTTTACAGCGCAAGGTTGGACGAATTTGCTCGCGCAGGGGGCCGCATCCCAGCGTTGGAAATCAAGGAGAGCAGTTGGGTCACGAGTCGAGTCGTGACCCTGGTGGAGGAACATTTCCGTGCAGCATCGACCGCACCCTGGTACATCGATTTCGACTACCAACCTCGCATCAAGAAATCGGCAGTCGAATTCTTCCAACGATGGCTCAATGATTATGAGCAAAGGCTCAGACAGTTACCACCTCAACAGATGCAGCCTCATGTACCCTACGTGCAAGCCGCTCGAAAATTCTGGGCTGATCGACTCGCTCGCAGTGAACCGTAACCCAGCGCAATTGAAATTAATCTGCCTACCATGTGATATCTGATCGGCTTGTCAACCGCGCCGTCACCTGCTCATTTCCGCGATTGAATTCACTGAATCTGGCGATAATGCCAGCGAGCTCGATCTGCTGCGCTTCGTGAATCAAATGTGGTAGTGCCCCGTGGACGATTGCAACGGAGAGCGTACCGTCATAAGCAGCACGCACCTGGGACTCCAATTGTTGTTTTTCGTATTCAGATCCAACCACCAAGATCATGCGATGCAAACCACCGACCGAAAGCAGCGCTGGCTTCGCTGCAGACACCGCCTGCTCCACAGTGAGGAGCGGACTCCCCGGTTGACACGGCGGTGCCGAATCGCCCTCCTCTCTAAAGTCAGGCTGTGAATGCACGCGCATAACGCTCGTTGAAACAGACACCACCGATACGCCATGCGGAGCTTCAAATTCCGACTCACTTTCAGGTGCATCGAGCAATCCGCGCAAAATCTGCTCCGCACCCCCGCAGAGCGCACGCACCATAAAAATCGGTTCTACCTCATAGCGAGACTGCATCATTGGCCGAACCAGCCACTCGTTCTCAAAGCGTGAATGGATTTCGTTTACCAGATCTCCAAATTGCTGCTGCAGCACTAACGGCATGGACGGCCATTGATCTTGATCCGCTGATTGAATCTTGGTCGTTTCAACGATCCCCATCGCCAGTACCGTCGCGTACCGCTCCAATTTCGCGGAGATCCTCGCTGACATTTCCTGGACAACTTGAACCTCGAGCGACTGTTGTGACTCGCACCATTGATCGATGCACTTGAGGCATTCAAGAACCGTGGTTACATCCGCTCTTCGATCGCAGAGACAGACGGCCAATTCACGCTGCAGACTATTTGCGCACGCCATCCATGCCTGCCTATCGTCACTCAAATCTTCTGAAAGCAATCCGGCCCTGCGCATCACCCGACGACTTAACTCGATGGCATCGATCCGAGCCTGAGAAGGGAGTCCAAGCCAACCGAGCAGGAGATTTCGCACCAGTGGTGCAACCAACATCTCACGACGCGCCTGATGCTGGTCAACCAGGGGCACCGCTGCAAACGATCTCACCGAAATTGGCATTAATGTTTGCAACTCATTCGCTTCCAATTCTCGCGCAGACGCCAACAAGGAATGACCATATCCGCTATCGGTCAAAACATATTGCGAAATTGACTCTTCCACCGAACGAAGCAAACTTCCGCGAGGGGGCAATGAAATGAAATACGCGTTTCGCAGGGGTGAACGCGCCGCAGGAACACTCGACCAGCCTGCACCAACATCACCCGGATATCCATTTGTGGTATCTAAGCAATGCCGAATCTCTTTCATCGCGGCCATCGCAGAATGAACTGCCAGCGGATGGTTATCACTGCTTTCCAGGCATGGGGTCACCAGCAGTGAGCGGACTTGTGTCTCGGCCGAACCCACTTCATCCAACAAATTTCGCAATAAATGAACGACATCGAGATACATCCCGCTTGCAGTGCCGCCACACAAAGATCCGACGACATAGACAACCGGCGTTTGCTCCCCTGAGACGCCGGTTATCGCTTTCACGCTCTCAAGAAGGACCTCACGGATGCGTTCACTGTTGTCAACTAACGCCAAGCGCCCGAGTGGACGCATCCCCGTGGTTGTCCCATTGCGAGGGACATTATAGATCCAACGCCGCGAAATCGATCCCAAGCGACTCGTAGCATAATCACGGTACTGCTGCGGTGTCTTCAAAGGAGTGTGCACAAATTTGCACCGGGAATAGCCACCCGTTCCTTCCGGCTTGGACAATGATTGACACGATTCCGCTTCCGTGTCGATCAAGACTCCCTGCGCAACCACCGGAAAGTCTTCAATGGTTTCGTTCAAACGCGCTCCGATGGCTCGCAAACAACTCCCCCCTAGTCCGCCCAGTCCAACAACTAGGACCTGGCGTTTTCCCGTGGCTTGCCGTTGCAGAACCGCAAGTTTGGGCAGATCATTGACCTCACCATCAACCTCTTGACTCGTTATCGGGGTCGGGTGATCAACTGTCACCTGCGGCGAAACACTGCCCGCTAGCACCAACGCATCCACAAACGCTTTGCAGTTCGCAAAACGTCGAGTCGGATTCTTTTCCAAAGCTCTGGCAATTACAGGTCGATCATGAGCCGGCAGAGAATCCAAATTCGGCGCGGCGTGGACATGCTGAGTTGCAAGTTGCGCAATCGTACTCCCGTTAAAAGGGAGCGTTCCCGTCAGCAACTCTTGATACATCACCGCAAGGCTGTATTGGTCACTATTTTTGCCCGGTTGACCATCGAATAACTCCGGCGGCGCGTAGGAGGGCGTGAGACCAACCACCGCACTACAGTCAACATCACCCAAATCTTTCACCAAACCAAAATCTGCAACCTTCACATGGTCGCCAAACAGCAACAGGTTGCCCGGCTTGATATCCAAATGCTGCAACTGATGTTTCTCGTGCAAATAATCGAGCGCATCAGCGACATCGTGCATGTGCGAAATCAGAACGTTCCTAGCGATTCCGCACGACCCGACGTCACAAGCCTCTTGAAAGACATTTTCCAGCGAGCCATCAGCCAGTTCCGTCACGATCACCAACTGGTTTTCAATTGCTTCGAAGCGTTCCAAGGTCAGCAGAAAAGGGTGTTGAACCTGTCGGATCCTCTCCAGGGATTTCAATTCTCTAAGTGCGCGAGCTTCCTTATGCGATCCAAAAACGAACTTAACCGCCTTTTTCAAACCGCCGGGAGCACTCGCACGCCAAACCTCCCCATACCCACCATGGCCAATTCGTTCTTCCAGCACATACCCTGGGATCGGTTCATAACCGGCACAAATTCGCGATGAACCTAGCTTTGTCATAAATCTAGTGGGTGTGAAAGTCTGGTCGAATTTGGCCTAGAGCTCGTTGAAATAACTACGGCAGGCTTGATCAAGGTACTCAGGCCGAATTGTCAACGGAATTTTTCGGTACCGACAAAAGCTGGCTACCTGGGTCAACAAATCACGTGGATGGCAACGACGAAGCGGCCGATTGTTGCCGCGATAGAAACGCAACAGGTGATCTGCCGCCTCGGGCGTCACCTTGAAACCAAGTTGCTGTGAGACATCAGCCATCAGAGTTCGGAATTCATTTGCCGTCGGATCACCAACGAATATTTTGTAAGGCACGCGACGAAGAAACGCCTCATCAACCAGCGAATCGGGATCAAGGTTGGTGGAGAATACAAGGAACTGCTCAAATGGAATCTGGATCTTTTTCCCCGTGGGCAGCGTCAGAAAATCACATCGATTTTCAAGCGGGACGATCCAACGATTCAACAATTCGGCAGGTGAAATGCGTTGCCGGCCAAAGTCATCGATCAATAAGCAACCGCAATTGCTTTTCATCTGCAGCGGCGCTTCGCAAATATTCGAACGCGGGTCATGCCTGACCTCCAAATTCTCCAACACCAACTCCCCACCCACGATCACAGTTGGTCGTTGCACTCGCAACCACCGACGATCCCATTGCTGTGTCTTCAAAAGCTGGCCGTCCGCCTCGGGTACCGAAACGGGTCGATGGAACGCGTCATCTTTTAATTTGATGAGATTTCCGTCATCGAGGATTGCATGCGGTATCCAAACTTCTTGGCCAAGGCACCGAGTCAGGCATCGCGCGATTGATGTCTTTCCATTCCCCGGCGCTCCAAACAGAAAAAGCCCCGAGTTACTGTTGATCGCAGGCCCAAGTTGATCGAGCAGTTCCTCCTGGTAGGAGATCGTTGAAAGAGCAGCTGACAATTGCTCCCGATCAATCGGATCAAGGCCGGCAGCCTGCGCTTCAACGCTGAGTGAGTAATCACTCAAGGAAACGGGAGCTGGACCAACGTAGCCGCAGCGGGTCATATGCGATTGACCGTGACGCTGACCTTCCTCTGTCAACGAAAAGTAGTAGTCATTGAGGGCGGCTGGTCGCACATGTGTCACAAGCTTACGCGCCCTCATCGCGTCTAGCATTGGCTCGATCATTCGAAATGGCAGACCAAGCCGTTCAGAAATATGACGCCCACTGATCGTGCCATTTGTGAGGATTGCCTTTAGCACCAAGGCCTCGACGTACGTGGCCGACAATCCTGCTTCTTCAAAGGATTGTGGCTCGGCGGGCCAGAAGGTGTCATCCGACAACAAGCTGCCCAATAGACTGGACTCAAAGCTACGAATCTCTTCAGCAATCGTGGACATTGGGATTTCTAGTCATGGAAGGTTGATTACGTCTAAGTTCATGTTGACGTATGCCGTCCAACTGTAGCTCGCATCTGAAGCGCGAGTTTTCCTAGAAATCTCTCACCGACCGAGCTTCCTAAGCTTCGCATTCGCCGGTGATTTGTTTAAACCCCCTGTATCAAAAGCGACTAGTAATCCGGATTGCAACGATTAGACAACTGTCGCCTTGTGCCACCCTCAACTGGCAAATCGCCAGTCGCATTGATGTCAAACATCAAAAAACGCCACGCTCGCACCTTGTCCCAACAATGTCGCTGATCTGCAAGATGCTTGGATCTTGTCAGGGCTCGCGCAGGACGGTGAAACAGCAACCGATGTTCGAATCGCCGAGCATCCCTTCACGGTCGGGCGTAATCCCAATGTGTCGCTGAAATCTCAGTTCAGCACCGTCAGCGGCCATCACGCTTCATTGTGACCACACGACGGATGCTTGATGCTAAAAGACGAAAATAGCACCAATGGCACCTTTCTCAATGGCGAACGAATTGAGAAAAACATTCCAATTCAAGTGGGTCACCGTGGTGGTGACTGACCCCATTTTGCTCATCCGCCGGTGCCCGCGTTATTGTGCAACCGAAATCTCGTTGACAACGGCGCTAACACCTGGCTCTAGCCGAATCAGCATCTCGCTCATGCGACGATCTCGCTGAGTTGGGACGACGCCACTGATGATGGCAGTCCGTCCATCCATCCGAACATTGATTCCGCGCAACTGCGGACGAGTGGTCAAAACGCGAAAGCGAGTGACAGCCGCTCGCTGCACCATGGCCGGTTGCATTGGAGCCACGGAGATTGCTGAACGAAGCCTCGTTCGGATCACGGGCTGAGTATTCTGGCTGCCAGCCCCACCGATACCGCCAAATAGATTCGCAAAGCCACCGAGCCCGCCTCCCCCTAAGCCACCAAATCCGCCAAGGCCTCCCCCACCGGCAGTGGCCCCAGTCGCGCTACTGGCTGAGCTGAAACCCTGCCCAGTTGAACCGGTCGATCCAACGGTGTCGCCCCGGTCAATCGCGGAAAAGGCAGTATCCGCGTCCAGCTGCCCATTTTCGCCGGTCGTAGAACCAATATCACCAGCATCCAACCCAGTGGATTGAGCGGTAGCGACATTCCCCACACAGCAGGAAATAGCGAGAAAACCAAAAATTCGTACAATTCGATACATCATCAGTCACCGTCCAAAAGGTTCAATCAACTCCACAATGGAGTTTAACTCCTCAACTTGGCTTTCGGTCCGCTTTTCAGCATAACGGGAAATCTTTGGCATAGCCCCCAAGACGGGTCGAGTCCTCGCGACTAAAACCCTTATAACCGGTTACTTCAATCGCTTTAGTCCCTACCTTCCGAACACTTTCAGCAATGAGCACTTTCAGGAACCAGCCTTTTATGCCCTCTCTGCAAATCTGTTTATCTCGTCCAATCCTCACCATGCTCACGCTGGCTTTCGCGTTGGCCCCCGCCACGCTGCCATTGCGGGCTCAAAGCAAAGACGATGCATTACCCGGCGCGCCGAGGCTATTGCCCGAGGACACGCTCGCCTATCTTCGGTTAGACAGCGTCCAGGACCTTCGCGATGATATGGCTGATTCGTCAATCGGACGAATGCTGAACGATCCACAGGTCCAACCCTTCGCCAGCGAAGTTTACCGCACCGTTGCTGATTTTTTCGATCAGTTCGCCACCGCCGCGGAAATCTCGATGGACGATTTATTAGCCATTCCACAGGGCCAAGTCGCCGTTGCCCTCATGCCGAAAAACATCTCCGATGAGGCGGAAGAATCAATTCGGGATGACGAGGATCCGAATTCGGAGGAAGCAATTCGACGAAGAATCGCACGGAAACGTCGAGACCAAAATGGCTTCGCTGGGGTCTTCATTATCGACGCCGGCAGGAACGTCGATGACTTGGTCGGACTGATCGACCGGTTGGAAAACCAAATTGTCAGCAGCGGATACGTTCGTCGAACTTCGAGCATCAAGAATGTCACCCTCGTCCAACTACTGCCGCCACGGCAGGGCCGACCAGAGATTGAGTATTTCAAGCGAGACGGAACAATCGTCTTCGGCATCGGGAGCAAAACCGCCTCCAAGGTTCTCGATCACTGGCTCGACCGCAGCGACGATTCGACGCTGGCAGATCGCGCAGATTTCTCCTCAGTCATGGCCCGCTGCGTTGGCGCTGAGGGCACCCGCCCACAATTGACGTTTTTCGTCGATCCTTACAACATCATCCGTCGAGTCGTCAATCAAGGCGGTGCTGCCGCACTCGTTTGGCCGTTGGTTGAAAACCTCGGTGTTGGCAAAATCCGCGGCCTAGGCGGAAGCTCTTTCCGTGGCGGAGAGGTCTTTGACGACATCATGCACCTTCATGTTTTGATTGACCCTCCGCGGGATGGAATTTTTGGTGTGCTGCGTCCAGAGACGGGCGATTCAACGCCACCACAATGGGTTCCCAACGACGTCACGAGCTACACTTCGATGTACTGGGACTTTGAAACAACCTATGACAACGTTGGGGGAATCCTAGAAATCTTCAACGGTGCAGACGCCATGACTCGCCTAGTTGAAGAACCGGTCGAGACAAGGACGGGAGTCGCACTGCGGGATGATGTCATCAGCAACATGGTCGGCCGCTACGTAACACTCCGATGGATTGAGCCGCCCGTGAAATTGAACAGCACCGCACAACTCCATGCAGTTCAAATCAAAGACGAAGTGCAAGCCAAGCAAACGATGGCAAACATTCGCGATCGCTTCCCCAATGAAATGAATACCGAAACGATCGGCGGTTATGTTGCTTACACATCTGGCCCGCGAAACGAGAATTTGCCGGAAACGTTCCGCCAGCCGACGATGAACTTGATGCTGCTCGATGATTGGATCGTTTTCTCAGACAGCCGCGCGTTTCTCGAACGAGTGACGCAAGCAAATCGCGGTGGCCGCTCGAGACTACTGACCGTGCCGGAATATGAATTGGTCAGCTCCGAGCTTGGGGGCAAACTTGATGGTGAAAAACCATTCATGGTGTCATTCCTTCGCTCCTCGGATTACATCCGCCAGCTTTATGAATTAGTTAAATCGCCCGATACACAACGATTCGTGCGTCAGGCGGGGCAAAACAACCCCGTAGCCGCGAAGGTCTCGGAGATGCTGGAAAACAACCAACTGCCGCCGTTTGAGGAACTGAAAAAGTACTTCGCGCCGAGTGGCACGTTCGCTTACGACGAACCATCTGGCATGCACTTGGGATCGTTCACGCTCCGAGCTGACGAATAACGGATCGCGTACGACCGATTAGGACCAAGTACAAGCATATGCTTCCTCTTCGCTGCTGCGAACTCTGTTCGCAGCAGCGATTTTTGTTTGCGTCAGCAGCCCCTTTCAGCGTCATCGCAATGGACCGCTGCCATGCGGCAGCAAATGCTCGCGGTATCCAGCTTCGACGTAATAGGACGAGCGACACTCGCCGACTGCGATGGTGCGCAGTACCGATTCCATTGCCAATTCCGCGAGAACTCGAATTTTGACTGCAACTTCAGCTGCGTCCGCATCTTCGGCTGCGGTCGCAAGTTCGGCTGCGGTCGCAAGTTCGGCTGCGGTCGCAAGTTCGGCTGCGGTCGCAAGTTCGGCTGCGGGGTTGGGCAACCGAGCGAACCGACATCTACCAGCATCTGGCAATCGAGCCCGCGAACAGAAGCTGCCGACTGACCTGCTAACCCGACGACCGAACGAAGCCAATTCACTCGTTGCCGCAGGTTCGATCAAGTTCGCAACCTGAGCAGACGGCGTCGACCAACGCCTTCACAAAAGCCACTCCGGTGAGGATGACTCAAAATTCAGTCACGAGCGGAACCTTCATGCTCGAAGAGAACACAGATTGGCGAGGGAGTGTTGATAACCTTGCGATTGTACGTCAGTTCGCCGGTCTCTTCGTTGACGCCAAAGACTGAAAGGGTATGCGAGTCTTGCCCACCAGCCAACAACCATCGACCCGAAGGGTCAAGATTGAAGTTCCGTGGCGTTGCGCCACGCACGTGCTCCCGCTCCACGACAGCCAGCTCGCCTGTCTTCGCATCAACGGAGTAGACGGTGATTGTGTCATGGCCTCGATTTGCCGAATAAACAAACCGACCGGTGGGATGCACTCGGATTTCTGAGGCACTTTTGAATAGCTCTTTGTCTAGCTCGGCCTGCGGAACTGCGGGGATCGTTTGCTTCGCTGTCATCTCACCCGACGCGGGATCGTAATCAAACACAGTCACGCTAAGAGCTAACTCATTTAAGACGTAAACGATGTCCTCGGTTGGGTGAAACTTCAGATGCCGCGGACCGCCGCCTGGTGGCACATCCGCCGCACCGGATCGCGTCAACGTCGCGGAATCAGTGTCCACTTTGTAAATCACAACCTGGTCCAGCCCCAAATCGGGAACAAACGCGAAACGGTTGTCAGGTGAAAACCCAACCCAATGTGCATGCGGTGAATCTTGTCGGCGGTCTACGACACGAGATCCACCAGAGTGCTTAATCAATGCGGTTTGCTTTTTCAGCGAGCCGTCTTCGTTCAATTGGTAAGCCGCAACCGATCCGCCGCCGTACTGCGCCGTTAGCAACGTATTACCAGTCGGATCCACCGCGACATGCGCTGCACCACCATCACCGATCGGCAATGAATTATGAAGCGTCAACTTGGACTCTTTCCCCTCCTTCGCGATCTTGTAAGCGATCACCGAAGCGACTCCATCCAGAGTGCCGACAGCGTACAAGTGATGCCCGTCTGGATGCATGGCTAAGAATCCAGGACGCTGTACCTCAGCCGCAAGCTCCGACTCACTCAGACGGCCCGTCTCGAGATCTAAAGTGGAATGATAAATCCCGCGACTTGGTCCGCCGCCAGTTCCGAGCCAAACATCAATGGTCTCAGCCTTCGCAGTCATTGGAATTGTCATTGCGATCAAGAAAAGAAGTGCGCTCAATTTCATAGTGGTTACAAAACGTCAGATGGCAGGGGGGAAAACACGCATCATACCTAAGCCGCGAGCCCTAATGTTCGCTCCAGCCTTGCGGATGCTGATCCAATCAAAAGAATGCGAAAAACCCGGCGGATGAGTCATCCCGATGAACCGGCGAATCGGCGAATCGGTCCTCGCATCCAACTTTTTGGATCACGCTATCGACGAAATGCCAACCGTGCGGTGTCGGCCACAGGATACGACTCTCTGGCGGGGCTTTTCTCAAGCGGGGCTTTCACGTCAATTTTTGGACTGGGGCATCACGTCCCGGTTCATCCATTCTGCACTTCACAATTGCCTGCGTTACTCGCCATCTGATTGGCGGCTAGGGCCATCTCGATCAAATCAATCTCGACGCTTAGCTCCCTTCCACTTAGATGGCTACGATTCAGATGACCGCTCAATCGAAACGAGCTTTCCAACCGACGCCTGATCGAGCGTCTATTTAGCGGTGGATTACGTTTGTATGCGGGAGTCCATTTTTCACTGGACAGTTACAAAAAAACCCGCCTGCCGAGACCAAGGCGATCTCAGCAGACGGGGCTGTTTGCTCGCATCATATGGATGAGCGAGTGGGGTAGCCATGCCGAAGCATCGGCCCGCCGACTTCAGCTACGGGTTACCACCCCGTTGGCAAGTACAGCAATATTCCACTTGGTCACCTCCTTTCAAAACTTCGTTAGACGATTCCAGACCCGGTGCCAACCAGAATGGATCTTTCCTCGTACGGAACGGAAATATCGCGATGCGTTCTCGCGACACGACGCTCTCATTATCCCCACCGGTCAAATTCCGGCAAGGAAAAAATCGAGTCACATGTTAGATTGAGACGTCATGTCGCGGGGGTTGGTTCGCCCCTAAGCAGAAGGTCGATCAATTTCGTAGTGCACGATGATCAGGATATCGCTGGCCGCAAACGAATTCATGGGTCCGCCGCCACTATTGGACTGGGAAGCAATATTTCCGGTGATGGAAAGAACTCGAGCCCCACTTTTTCTCATCCAACGATTAATTTGCTTTTCCGTCTCCGCGATATCGGTATCCACGGTCTTGAAAATTTTGATTTGCTGCATTGAACCGCTGGGCTAGAGAGGAATCGTACCGTCCATGACTATCTGCAGATTATCACCTAGGTGCTATCGTCTTGTCGACTGTTCATCTCGTTTTTCTGCGATGGGTCGTCGCTCCTGCAGCATTGAACGACTCGGGTCCCAGAGCCTCAACCGAACATCATCGATTGTGGCTTCCCCGGCGCCGATGACCTCAAACATCACGTGAACCTCGGTTTCCTCAGTCGCTTGTCGATAGAGTCGCACGGGCACCCAGCCCGCATTACCGCGGACCAAGACCCCCATTTCCTGGCCACCAATGGTGTCGTAAACCAACAAGCCTTGGTGGGGTGATCCAAAACCGAGCGTGCGAACCATCGTATCAATTCGAATCGCTTTTCCAGCCGTCACGCGTATTGCAGGACTACGAATCTGAATCACGGTCCCCTCGTAACCACCGGGCAATGGGTCATCAGCCAATGGCGAAACCCTCGCTCGAAGCGCTCCTGCCCCTTGGTAGGTTCCTCTGCGTACATGCAACAATTCGCTCGTCGCGCGATCTTTCAGCCGCTGCCCGAACGACCAACGGTTCTGTCCCAACAGGTCGGGTGTATCGAGTGTTCCGGTGACTAAACGATTCGAGCCCCAGCCTGCGTCATCCATCAACGTCCGCCACGAAGCCTGAATTGGCGACGCGCCAAGCATGATCGGCGGACAACTCGTCGGCATTGGCCAATCCGGCATTAGAGCTTCAGCAAGCTGCCATTCGCTTCGGAGGGCCCAAGCGTCAGCTCGACGGGCCATTCGCAACGTTGCATCTGTGTCACCCGCGCGGTAGGCCGGCTCGGTTTGTGAAAGGGTTTGCTCCGCCACCGTCACTAAATTCGTCGGTGCAGATCGCTCTGCTGCTCGCATCGCGTTCGCCATCGCCCAATTGTCCCGAGTGCGACGCACCAAATCACCTGCCAATTGCCAACGATCTAATCCGGCTTGTCGCGCGAATCGCTGCGCTGACGCCGCCAAACGACCGCCTTCAGAAGGATCGCTACTGAGCACGACGATTTCGACAGCATCTGGTGAAACGATCGAGAGCCTCGCCCCCGTGGCAGTCGACTCCGGAGAAATTCGTTCCGCTGAAAAATGGGTCATCCGCCACACCGTCTTCGCAGCATCAGCGGGATTCAACAAAATATCAATCGATTCGCCATCGCCCGCCAAAACCTCATCACCTCGACTAACAAGTGTCGTCATGATCAACATCTCAGTTCCACCGATCGTCAATCTTGTGCACCGATAAGGGGCGCCAACCACACTGGGTGCCGGCGATAAAGTTCCCGTTGATACCCATGGTGCAATCATCGCGATCATCCGATTGACATAGCTCAGTGCCATCGATCGCTGAACATCCATTGGTAACCCTGAGGAAACCGCACGCGTGGACCGAAATAAAATCGCTCTGGGAGTCACTTCCAAGCTTCGCATTGCCTGAACCCACATCGCATGCCAGTGAAAAGAATCAGGGCTTGGTGCGCCAATCGCTTCCGCAATCGCGTCAACCTGGCGCAACATCGATTCCGGTGGCATACTCATGATGCCAACGCCTGTTTCGACTTGCGCACCAATGCGACGTTGGGTTCCAACCATTTGTGCGGTTTCTTCGTCACCCGGTAAGCCTCTTATCCGCGGAGGCAGATCGTTTAGTAATCCATCAAGCAAAGGTGCGTAGCGAGTCCAACTTTCCGACGGCGCACCGATCAAAGGTCGCCGCCATTGCTCCGGCCATTTGCGCAAATTCTGAGAGTGCAACGTGAACTCTTCTAATTGCTGAAGGTCCATCGCTTCACCACTACCCAAAAACCAACCGGCGACCGGATCCAGCAGAGATTCAATGGCTGGATCAGGGGAAGAGGGAGGAGGAGCGTAGATCTTAACCCGTGCCCGTATCGCCTCACGCAAAATTTCTGCATCGGGCGGCGACGATAATAACACTGCATCGAAACCGAGCGAGCGAACCCAAAACAGCGGCTCACCATTGTGCTGCAAGATGCGGGTGACGGTCCCACTCGGGAAAGCAGTGCCAGCGTCAAATGGCAAGCCCGCGTCATAAGGCAAGCCCTTGCCACCAGGCGACAATCGTCTCACCTGGGTTGAATCGCCAGAACGAGCTGTGCCCGGACGCGATCCGACCCCCAGCGCAACCTCCTCACCAAGCGGTACTAACCCGTCGACTCTCAACTCACTAATTCGCAAAGCTGTTTTACCAGGACCTGCATAAGCGTTGATGACGACACCGTCTACGTAAGGTTCGCGGAGATCCGCATCGGATCCGTGCTCTTTACGCAGCGCGACGTATTTCAGTTTCAACGGACGTTCAATCGAACCAACTCCGATCGAAGCGAACTCTCCCGGATTCTGGTAGGTCGCGCCGTATACGATCACGGCGACCGGACGTCGTGTTTCTGTATCACGCAGATATGGAAAACGAACGCGGAGACCAATCCGGGCCCCTTTTCTAGCACTCATCAGAGAAACGCCCGCAACCAAGTCATCCAAGGGTTGAACCGGCTCGATCGGATAGACCAAAATCGCCTCGGTCCCATGACTCGCGTTAAACGTCAAAGTTTCACATCCGTCGCCCCCAACACCTCCGTCAACCAAATGTCCTTGCTGCAAAACCCTTGCATCACAATCTGAACGATCCAGGTACCATCGGGGCGGATGAGTATCGAGTGCATCGTAAATCTGAGCGTCACACCGTTTAAACAATCCGCCAGCGAACAACGCCGCGAATAGGATCGACGCCCACCGAACGTGGCTCAACCGCCATTTAGGATGCAAGCTTTGCCGAGTCGGAACATCCGGCGGCGAATTCATTAACGAGTCTTTAAGTGGGACCATGGATTGTTGACCGACTACCGCCAACACGAAACAATCGCTTCGCCGTCACGGAATCGCGAAAGCGGAAGGATGTCCCAGGCGGATTCAAATCAGTGTGTGTGGTGAACGCGACACCGTGTTGACAATAGTCCACGTCGAGTCGCAGACCGCCACTATTGGCGCAAGGTGTTTCCATACCAAGATTTAGGGCTTCAAGCCAAGGCGAAACCGCGTTGCAAAAAAGCAGCGTTGCGTTTTGACATCCGCGATCCAGCAATCACCCTAAGTCTTTAACCAGAAACAACTTCCAACCGCCAGATGGTTCCCAGTGCCCACTTCTGGCATCCCGAATGCAATGGATGGCACACAGACAACTTCGCCTCACGCAGCCCCAACCGGAGCAACCTCGCATGCCCAATACCGCCATTTCCTCCAATCAACTTAAAGACGAGACTCCTATCGAATTAAAGGAGCTCGCTCGTACCATCAATGCCCTCCCAGCACGCTACCGCGATGCCGTCACTCCCGCTTTGAATCGCGTGGTCGAGTGCAGCACACGACGACGACGAATCCTAAACCTGGTTCAAGAAGCTCTCTCGCAACTTCGCTTGGATATGAAATATTTAATATTCGACCTCGAAGCGACGCGTCGCGAACGCGATCAATATCGCGAAATGCTCGAAAAAGACGGACGCATATAGAAAATCGAGACTGCGATCGAGGCTGACCGCTCCCTGCTCCGGGGAGACGCTAAAAAAAGCAGAACAGGATTCTGCTGTTTCTTCACGCGAAAGCTACCACGCGTGAGGAAACCTCCGGTCAACCCAGCCCACTCTCGGAAGCCAGCCCACTCTCGCGCACTCGAAAGCCGCCCGCTCTCGTAAACATACGCCCTTTCGTGAATCCGATCACCTACCTGGGCTCAGGCAAACACCATTCAAGCGGCATCATACGGCGCACAAAACCTCGTCACATCGCAGCGGTTGAACGATCCGAAAAAACACCATCCGAGCTTGCGATCGAATGCGGATGCTCGCTGGCAAACGCGACTTTAACGGCCGGCGAAGTCGGATGAATCGATTACGCTCTGCTTCTGAGCGAAACGGCCTCTGAGCGAAACTTTGACCGGCTATCATTCGCTTTCTGTGCTTTTGGGTTGAATCTTTTCAAACTTCGGGGTTTGGTCTATTCGCAATGCCCTCGGGTGCACCACCTGCAAAGTGCCCCGTTTGCAAAACGACTTGCTACACCCCCATGGTCGCTGGACTGCCAAACGTTCGCCCGCCGAGCGTTATCCTTGCTCCGCTCTTCACGTGAGTTTTGTGGCATTCCCGTCAATCAAGCGAATGACCGCTCAAACCCATCCACACATGATTGAGTGTTCAACATCACGCTCAATCTGGATCATCTTGCTTTCCCCGCGAGTTGGTGGCTTGCAACGGCAGGAAAAATCGACCAGATTCCTGTCATGTTTGGAATAAAAAATTTGCAGAGGGGCCTGACGGTTAATTTCGCCAGCTTGGATTTCGCAAATGACGACCCAATGCTGCATCCGGCGCTCCTTCCCCAATCGCCTGAAGCAATCGCGGGTAAGATTGAATCTTGGGCCAACGGCCGCTCGGGCTGGGCGGTGGTTTCTCGCCAAGATACGCCTGACCCCCATCCACCAAGTCCTGAGCAATCGACTGGTCAGGCGATCCAAATCCACTTGGCGCGAACGACGCGTCTTTTTCGATTTGTGGACGACATACGCGTTTCGTTGACCCAGGAAGCGGCGGGAACGCGAGTCGATGCGACCAGTCAATCGCGAATTGGCAAAGGCGATCTCGGACAAAACCCGAGAAACCTCAAAGAGTTCACCCAGATGCTACAAGGGCTGTAGAAAGCGATGCCAACCTTCTCACGATCTACCGATATCGCCGTCGATTCGGTTGCAATCTCGTTTCTGCCGGTCACCATGCGGATGCCGCTAAAATTCGGGGCCGAGTCGATCACCGAAGCCACGACGATCCGTGTCGCGGCAACAGTCCGGGATGCCGACGGCAAGACTGCTGTCGGTTGGGGCGAAACACCACTGGCAGTTACCTGGGCGTGGCCCAGTCCAACGCTGTCGTACCAACAACGTCTCGATGTTGTTACGAGTTTATGCCACAAACTCGCCCAGGCTTGGGTCGATTCACCGGCATCAGGCCACCCCATCGAAGTTGGCCATGAATTTGTAGAACATCACCTTCCGAGCCTACTCGAAGAATTCAATGCCAGTCAGACGAATGATCCGGTTCCCCATTTAGCGGCCTTGATCGCTACCAGTGCATTCGATCTCGCAACCCATGATGCCTACGGCCAACTTCACCAGAAGGACATCTTCGACACCTATACCCGTGACTATCTTTCACACGACCTGTCTCATTTTTTAACCCCAGCGGACGATTCGGTGTCATTCGCCGGAAAGTACCCATCGGACTATCTGGTTGACGAAGTTCCACAGCAGCTCCCTGTTTGGCACCTTGTCGGTGGGCTCGATCCGCTCGAACAATCCGACACAAGTGGGGCCGAACCCAACGACGGATACCCTGTTACCTTGCGTCAGTGGATTCAAGCCGATGGATTGAATTGTTTGAAAATCAAACTACGTGGCAATGACGCCGAATGGGATTACAACCGAATCGTCGCCGTTGGTGATTTAGCGATTGAATTTTCCGCCGAAGCTTTGTCGGCCGATTTTAATTGCACCGTCACCGACCCAGCCTATGTCAATCAAATCCTCGATCGATTGCGTGAGAATCGCAGTGACATTTTTGACATGCTGGTTTATGTCGAGCAGCCATTCCCGTACGACCTCGAGCAAAACCAGATCGAGGTGACAAGCGTGTCAGAACGGAAACCGCTGTTTCTGGACGAAAGCGCGCATGACTGGAAGTTCGTCGCCTTGGGCAAGCAACTCGGCTGGACCGGCGTCGCATTAAAAACCTGCAAAACGCAAACCGGCGCATTGCTCAGTCTCTGCTGGGCCAAGGCGCACGGGATGCCCCTGATGGTGCAGGATTTGACCAATTTGATGCTGGCGCAAATCCCGCACGTTCGCTTGGCAGCTCATGCTGGGACCATTATGGGAGTCGAATCCAATGGTATGCAGTTTTACCCAGCCGCCTCCGCAGCAGAAGCGGAGGTTCACCCAGGCCTGTTTCAACGCACCAATGGCATGCTCGACCTCTCTTCGATTCATGGCCCTGGATTCGGATACCGCGTCGACGAGATTGAACGCGATCCCGGTTCACAGGTTGAATACCGAAGTCAAACGTGAACAAAACTCGAATTCGCGACTAACTCGCAAGCTCTCGAACGCTGACGCAACCGTTTCTGGCCACCACGATGTGGTCCAAAACTTGAATCCCCAGCAACTTGCCCGCCTCGGTTAATTGTTGGGTGACAAGCTGATCTTCGCGGCTCGGTTTCGGATCGCCACTTGGATGATTGTGAACCAGTAAAACCGCAGCGGCCGAGTGGCGAATCGCTGGCCGAAACACCTCCCTTGGATGAACCAGCGCGGCATCGAGCGTTCCAACCGTCACTTGATGGGTGCCGATCGGCTTGTGCTTGGTATCCAAAGTCACCAAGTGAAATTCTTCCTGTACACCATCGACCGCGAGGCGTCGAAAAGCTTGACGACAAAATTCAATCGCCTGATCCGTACTGGTAATTCCCTCCATCGATTCATACGGTCGATCGGCGAGCGCGATTCGGCGTCCCAATTCGATTCCCGCCATGATCTGCAAGTAGCTACTGCGAGTTATCGCCGGTGCGATCTCACGAAGTTCGTCCAGCGTTGCGTCTGCTAGTTCTCGCCAGTGGAACGAGAACTGAGCTGCGATACGTTGACCAACATCCATGGCGGGTTCGGTCGCTAATGCAACACGAACCAAGACCGACACCAACTCTGCATCACTGAGTGAATTGGCTCCGCACCTTAGTAACCGCTCGCGACTGCGACTTCGCGTTAGCGACGCAACTCCTCGAGTCTCACATACTTGGCGATCGATCCACCGCATTGCTTCATGGATCAGTGGCTTGTTCTGCTGCCATTGATAGACGAGGGTGCCATCGAGCTTTGATTCACGCAACAACCCATCTCGAACGAGTTGCTGCAGCAATCGAGAGACGTGCGCTGGTGGCGTTCCCGAACAATGTGCCTTCGCCTGTTTCGACGAAAAACAATCTAAATCGACGAGCGGATGAATGAACGCTTCAAGTCGTTGCCGACGTTGCCTGCTCACAGAATGCCCCTTTCTGTGCGAGATGCAATGAGGACGCCGCCCCGGCGTTCGAGGCGTCGCGTTGAAGATTAATGTAACGAAGTCACTGCTGCTTGTCCGGATCGGGAAGCCGCACCATTCACCGGCCCGAGTGAAACGATCAAACAGATTTCAGTCGGACATCAAAACCTGGTGGGTAACAAACAGGGAACATAAAACGGGAGAGAATTGAGAAGAGGAGACAGACAACGACTCACGCTAGCAAATCGTGAAAGCACGCGTGGCGACCCGCTGGGGACAGGCAACGCACTGGGGACAGGCAACGCACGCGCCCTACACCTACATCGCTAGCATATCACGCAATGGTGCCAAAACCTGGGATGGGAACAGGCCATGATGTGCCCCAAATGAGTCACCAACCAGTTGTCGACGGAG
>JARGNK010000146.1 GCA_029213145.1 Rubripirellula sp.
AGAGGACAGTATTCCCTGAAATCTCGGGGAATTTCGCACCCTGGAAATCATGGGAAACCCGAGCGAAGAAAAAACGAAAAGTATTTCAGGGATTGCTGCTAAGATTCAGCCAGTATGAGTCGTCAACATCCTGTGCTCACCAAATTATCAACGAGCGGGAACAGCTTCTCTTGGGAATGGCTGATTCAGAGCGGCAAACGCTCGCCGGGTGTGTGATCCATTCAGACTGTGGTGCCGCTTCCTGCTGAGAAGGATTTTTCCGTGAAGATTGCCTTTCTTTTCATTTGCGTTTTGCTGTCCGCAGTCACGGTTGTTCATGCGAAGGACACGCCGAACCGAAGCGATGATAACGGCATCGTTTGGGGTGAAGTGATCAACGGTCTACAGCTTGGAATCTCGCCTCCCGTGAAAATGAGTGAGACTTTCGAGATCGATGGATTCGAGGGCCCCATCCTCGCAAAGGGCAGTTTGAATGTGACCATCCACCTAAGGAACGTGGGAAGTTCGAATAAGCGATTTCTGCCATCCGTCTGGGATTGTCTTGCGATGGGTGATGCCGGTGCCGTCCTAGCGTCAAAACTTACCCTGACGCCCGAGCAAGGCGATGATTCGTTGACGGTCAGCTATCGGGGTAACAACCATTTGAGACTGCTGGAGAAACGTGATCGGAAGTCTGATCGATTGTCGAAAGCACCTCGCGATAACGCCAAAGGAGCGAGCGGTTTTCAAGTCGACCTTGCGATGGGAAGAGAGCATCAAATCGAACTTGCAGCGGGTGATACGGTTTGGCCCGAATGGGTGAAAATCAGTCTGAATGATGATGATAAAAACGCACTCTGGCAGCTTAATGAGAAATCGAATGAGTTACGTCCCGGTAAATATCGCATCCAGGCAGCTTTGGTGATTGATCAACAGGCTTCTGAATGGAAAGGGATGCTCACTTCAGGATCTCTCGACGTTGAGGTTCCTCCACAGGCGACAAAAAAGATTCCGGGGAAATAAGATACCCAACACAAACTCGCCACCAGTGCGCAAGCACTTTCTCAATGCCGCGTTGAAGGGTGGTCAAGCCAGATCGTAGTGAGACGACCAGAAACGCGATTCAAACTCACAAGTGCGAAAACGGGTGACACCATTTCAAATCCCGCCACCGATCCAATCCGCCTTGCGTGATCGCCGGTTGGCCCCAACCGGCGCTACTTGGCTCACCGGTTCAAGCAGGGTGCGTCTCAGCAATCCAAACGCACAGGCTGGCATCCGAACAAAAAAAAGCCGGGCAGGCACCCGGGCGAAAAAAGTAGGGCTGGCAGGACTTGAACCCGCGACCTAGGGATTATGAGTCCCCAGCTCTAACCAACTGAGCTACAGCCCCGAGGACCGTAATTTACGGTGTTTCTCGTTCGTGAGCGAGACGGTGAAATCACAAAAAACCACGATCGACATAAATAGGGGAAATTTACTGCGCAGTAGAGGTTTGTGAAAACACACAAAAGAGCCCCAACCCACGGAGAATCATCGAAAAGCACCACCGCAATTGCAGGAAAAAGTGGTAGGTTCCCGCAACTTGCCAAGAGCCTCACGTTTCATCGATTCGAACAGATGCCCATCGGTCTCAAGAGTGATCTGCACATTCTGTTGCCGCATGATGCCTTGAATCCTTCTTGCATGGACTCCCGCCAAGGTGAACCAAAACCCGCGGGTGTGGAGCGGTGCGTAAAATCAATTCTCCTATAAATTGATCGTTAACCACTCAAAACTCGGACACAGTTGCCGGACTTGGTGACTCGATTTCCCGACTTGGTGACTTGAGTTATTGCTCCCAGGATCACCAAATCAGCTTCGATAGATAACTTCAATGATCTTCATGGATCATCCTCGGCATGGCATCAAACATTGATATTTAACCACCGGGCCTGATCCGATTCGATCTGCCCCGTGTCTCCGTAATTTAGCCACAAGTCCGGTCGTGATTTAATGATGTGTATCTCAGCCGCTCTTGGTGATGCCATTTGCTAAAACATGGTGGTGCTCTCACCGGACAGATGCAGGGTCGCTCGCATCTCGTTCTTCAAGCTCTTTGCGCAAAGTCATCCAACCGAACGATTGGAGCATGGAAACGCTGCTGCAAGCAGCCTTTTCCTAGCCGCTGTCTTTTAGAAACACTGAGTGTCAAATCCTACTCCCTGATCGTTCCGGATTTCTGTAAATTCGCGATCAACTACTGGTGACTTCCGTCTGACGCGGTTCCCATTGTCGATGGCAACGAATCACGAAAATCAAAAAACCGGGGAACCTTGTAGTCAGCGATTTGATCGCGACAATGGGCCACTAATTCAGGCACTGTGCATGCCATGCCAACAACGACCAAAGCGCTAACAGCCTCTTCTCCGTAGGCGTCACGTTGAGGCACGACAACAACCTGCTTCACCGCAGGGTGTCGACGGAGAACCGTTTCAACCTCACTGGCCTGGACCTTCCGTCCTGCGACATTGATAACACTTTCCTTACGTCCATGAATATGGAGCCGTCCTTGGTCATCAAGCCATCCGAGATCGTTAACTCGAATCCAGCCATCGACCGTCATAAGTGGTCGTTGACCATCGGCGTGGCAAAGTTCACCGGCACCTGGACTTTGAACAGCGACTTCACCAATCATCCCTGGAGGTAGCGAATTTCCGGCATCATCCAGAATATCCAAGCGCACACCCGGCAATGGTCTGCCCACGGATTCTGCAGTTGCCTCGGGGTCCGGGTCCATATTGATCGTGAGCGCTCCGGTTTCGACACTTCCATAAGACTGGCGGAGCAAGATCCCAAGCCGATCGCGGACCTTCAACCACGTTTCACGCCTCAAGGGTGCGCCACCTGTCACATTGAGCCGTAGGGAGGACAAATCGATTGGGCTTGCCATCCGTGTGTCAGCCAGAACTGAAAAGACAAAGGGCACAGCGGAAAGTATGGTAATTCGCTCGCGGCTTAACGTTTCCATCGCTCTTCGTCGATCGAACGACCGTTGCAGAAACAGAGTTGCCCCGGACTGTAAAGTATTCAGAAGGAGACTGCAGAATCCGTGTCCATGAGACAAAGGAATCACCGCCAGGATACGATCGTCTGGCGTACCGTCAATTGCACTCTGGTAAGCGTGAGCGAGCGACAAGATTTGGCCGTGCGTTCGGAGAATCCGCTTGGATTGACCGGTCGTTCCCGATGTCAAGAGTTGTATCAACGGAGATTCTGCATCCGGAATTGACAGGGTGTCGCCCGGTAAATGCCCGGTCATCAATCTATCCACGCTCGGAATACCAGCCTGTCCTTTGCCTTCCACCCAAGCCTGCCGTATCACGCCTTCGTTTAAGAGACTCCCACAAAGCTCAGTCAATCCAGCGTCGAAGACTCCCATCTCGCATCGCGACGCCTGCAACGCGATGCGGATTTCCAACGATTTAAACTCGGGATTGACGGGAACCGTGACAGCGCCGATCTTTGCTAACGCCAGAAAAGTGGTGACGAATCCGAAGCCATTCGGAAGCGCAACCGCAACCGGGTCACCTTTGCGCACGCCGGTTTTCCAAAGGCCGTTCGCAAGCTGGCAAACACCACGATCAAGGCCACTCCACGTGAGCACGCTGTCACCCTCAACAAGCGCCGCTTGCCGGGGCCTGTCGGCCGCATGTCGTTCGAGTAGATCGGCCAGCATCATCACTCAATCACTACTGGACTTGCTTCTCAAGCGAACCATGAACGAGCGTCGCCAGTGCACGCAGTGTTTTAAAATGCTCGGGGGTTAGCGATCCATCATCGAGCAGTATTGAAAATTCAGTTTCGATCCCCAGTACGAATTGAAGTAGAGCAACCGAATCCAGCACAGCACCCTCACCGACGAGTGCACCGTCGAAATCGCTTTTCTCTGATACGTTCGGCAAAGTAGTGCACTCCGCGAGCACGCGTTTGAGTCGTTCTTCAATGGCTTCGATAGAGTCAGTCATAGGTACCTCTCTGTTGGCTTCGATATCGATTTGGGAAAACTTTCAGACAGTAATGCAATGGATCAAAAACTTGCTGGGGGCGGCGATTGAGCCACCGCCCTGGGTCGCGATCAAAAAGAGTCCACGTTTGACTCCGAACTCGCCGCACAAAATAACTCGACGCATTTGGCAAACCGGTCATCTGTCAACAAATATGACCATCGGATCTCATTTTCAGGCAGTTGCCCCATCTCATAGCAAGGGTCTTGATACATAAGGATCGGAATTGACCGGAACACCCAGCGATCGACACGAATCGCATGGGGCACGTCGTTGAGTACCTGACGAGCGGAATCCGCATTGAGGCACTTGTAAATCGCAAACCGGTCCCCGTTGATTGTGGCTGCCACGGCATTGCAAACTCCAACACGAAGTTGTGTGTGCGGCAGGAAAGCAGCTTCGACAACGTCATATTGTGATTTGCGCAGATGCTTGATGAGCGCAGAAAACGAAGGAACTTTGTCGTTGACAACATGCAACAGCTCCGACCGAACCCATTGTCTAACATCCAGATCGGTCACGATATCGGACCAACGAATTTCTGGATCTGGCAGTCGAACAAATTGCGCAGGGTCGGCATACTGATTTTCAGGATCCGACTCGAGAACGAAGTTACCGATACGCAATGAAACTTTTCTGCCGATCTTCGTACTGATTGGTTGACAGAACCACGCACCCTGAAATTCAACGTAGTCCTCTGCCGCTGTTGCGTTGCCGAATCGATAGACGTTCATGCGATCGGAACCGACCCGCATGCTCAGCCCCGTCGACGCCTCGTGGGGCAAACCCAAACGCGGCACGGCGTTGTCAATGATGATTGGTCGCTCCAACGTCGCTAGGCAATCAAGGAGATCGCGAAAGCCAGTGACTTCCAGCTCAGGCCGCACTTTGGGATAGGTAGGCAGTCCTCCCTGATGTGTGTACAGCTCAGTCTCCCTGTGAGGATAAAACCATGCATGCCAACGCACATAGTGCGAGCGAATTGAACATAGCTGTTCCCCTTCCAGAGTTCCCTTGATTGCTTTTCCTTCGATATTCCATGTCGAACAGGTTTGCTCATCAATAAACTCGTCGTCCTTCAGCATAAAGGTGAGCCGCTTATCGCGAACGACACAACTATACGCGGCCATTGTGACCTGATCTGCCCTAGGGCCAGCCAACACGACAATCGGCAAGTCCCCGATATTGTCATGTACGACGCTACCACTCTTCTTGACTTCCTTGAGTGGATACGCCTTTAACAGTTGGTCAACATTGATTCCCAGCACAATTTCGTTTTCCGGAAACCGACGATCCAGGTTGCCGGTGATTGTCAGCACAAGTGGCGGATCCATGCCAGGCCTTGCAAAGTACTCCTCACGACCATGTCCGTGCCGCGCGTCACGATGGTGTTTATCATTCGGTGCTGCCATTACCACCGAATCAGAATGGAGCTTTACCCAGTCGTGCCAGGTGGTATGGAATGTGGGGATCGAATCTAGAAAAACACCCTTCCGAGGCCCGTCGATACAAACGCCCTCGTAGTGCAGCCAAAGACTCCCGGGGCGGCGTAAAAAACCTGCCCGATCTGTCATGGTTAGCGAAGCGTTATACATTCCCAACGCACTGAATTTAACTGATTTCCCATTCACAATCGAATGAAACGCAGATCCTGATTGACACCGCTCACACGTAACATAGACCACCGGAACCCCTGCGATGACGCAATTGATAATGTGATAGTTGTCTGCAACCCACATTGGAAATGCCACTGCAGTTTCATTGAGCACCAAACCGACCACGTAATCATCGTCACGCATGCTCGATGCGTCTTCTCTCGAGATGAAATCAGGCTTATCACATTGGGCGACGAGCTTGCCAACGTGTGCTGGGATTTCAAAGTTGCCAGAAATCCGTGGTTGGTAGGGCTCGAGGTTCGCTGCCGCACGTGAACTCAGCTGAACCGACTCGGTATGGTTCCAACCATTGAAACTCCCTTGCTGTTCGTCAGACGTATGGGACATGGTGTACTAACTATGATTGAGGATGAGCGTAAATCTCTCGGGCAATGGGATTCCAATGTGTAAGCGAGAATACGCCACAGTTAGCCCCACTACTGTTTGCGTGGCACGGCTTTTGAGTGCCACTCACGCAAAATCCGACGCGTGAACAACCAGTAACGACGAGAGGCAACCTACATCGGGGAACTTCCTCGCAATGCACTCGATGAACGCTGCTCTGTCAACTTATCGAGGTGAGCGTCTGCAGCGATTGAATACGAGATTGAATGACGTCTTGGAGCAAACATTGCGTTTGGCAACCTGTGCAGCGCGTCGGCACTGGGCGAGGTACGCCTACATCACGCCGCAAATGTCGGATCATGAGTGCCGAAGCTCGCTCAGCAAGTTCGACATACCATTCGGCCGATGGAGGTCGATGGCGATGAAAGCGCGTGCCCGAAGATGGACTCCATACCAAAGGAATGCTCGCGACTCCTTCCTCCGCTAATTCTTTCACGCCTTCGAGTAAATCCTCCATTGGCTCGACACCCGCAACAAAGCCCGAGTAAATTCGTCCGCCCGCTCCAAAGATATCAACCGCAGTCCGCAACGCTTCTCGATAGGTTTCGTATCCGATCTGTCGCTCTTTACCAGGGCATACCGCTCGAAAGAACGCGGGATTAAAACACTCCAGATTAAAACCCAATCCTCTGATTCCAAGACGCTGAAGCTTCTCCAAGTCCCGTAAATCCGCGGGGGGCGTCATGATCGCTGTACCGGGAAGATCTGTGAGCCCCGTGGCATCACGTATGCTTCTCAGGTACTCCTCTAAGATATTGATTTCTCGATTACCTGGCAAAATGCCACCGGTAATTTCAAAGTGATTCGCCACCCCCGAGTTAAAAGCTGCTCCGAAGACTTCACCCACCTCGGCTGCTTTTTTCTTGATGCGAACTTCATCATATTGCTTGGGTGTGTAATTCAGATTACAGAATCCACATTGCGAACCATCAGCGAACAGCATGCAGGCGTTTGTATGTGACACGGCAATGCAATCCTCGCCAACCAGTTCGGCGATGCTTGTCATTGGCGTACCGACGGATGTTTTCAGGTCGTAGAAAGCTGGACGTTCGAGCCACTCTACAGTAGCAATTTCATGCGTGCCCTCTTCAAGACGCAGCGTTTCACCTTCTCGCTGAATGAGAAACGGAGAACGCTCGTTGAGCCGCACTTGCACAACAGTTCCCCCAGGCAATCGCATTTCTGCCGGGCAAGCCCGCGTCTGATGCAAGTCGAAGTCATATTCAAAGAGGTGATGCACCTGTTCCTTAAATTGTTGACCGACGCCTTCATAGCCGGACTCAGCAATCCGCACGCCGTCTACCAACAACCGTGCTTTGAGCAATGGTTCTTTGACCAATAATTCGTCACGCATTTTGATCTTTCCTCGTGGCGACAACTCGCCAAAAAAAGGCCTTAGGAATTGGGAGCCAAACTACTCCTGCTTCACCACGGACTGTTGCCAATCGTAGTTCTTCGTGCCTCAATGTTTGTATGTGGAATCCCGCAAAGAGTCGTTCAACTTCTTCCCGTGAGCAAAAATGGTGGGGAACACCGCGCTCACCATCATGCGAAAAAAGTTTGTCGTACATTCCCGGACTAAGATAGGTATGCGGACCGAGGCACTCCCCCCGCCCGTACATTCGGTTCTCTCGTGAAGGCAATGTAACCAGGCACTCGCCTCCGTTTCGCAGCTTATCGTGAAGGATCTTCATGATGCCTTTCAGCCGACAGTAAGTCCCATGGTAGATGCTATTGAATGCGACACACGCATCAAATGTTGCGTGTGGATATGGGATTTCTTCCATCTCTCCGCACCATACTTCCGCCGACAGCGTTTGCGACTGCAGCCATTGCTGACAAATGCGAATTGCTGATTCCGAGTGATCCGACCCGTACACGTCAAAACCGTGCTTAGCCAAGTGGTGCACGTGGCGTCCGATGCCGCAACCAATGTCCAAGACTCGATGCATCACGCCCGATTTCTTCCACTTTGCGGCAAGTTCAACCACTTGCATGTCGGGGATACTCCACATTTGCCGAGCGCCGTCCTGTTCCCAAATATCTTGCCAGTCACTCATTTACCGGCCTCGCACGACTCAATCTGAAATGCGTTTCCAAAACCACAACATCACTTTCAATAATCATTTCATTTACAGACCGCTGGCCTGCGGCCCAACCGATTCGACACGCCGTAGATATTGCGAGATAAACACATTCGTAGGATTCTGTTGGATGTATTCTTCAATCCTTGAGACGTAGTCACTTAGCATCGCATCCAACTGCTTCGCCCCTTGATCGCCATCCGCACATCGCAATGGAGACTGGATGACAAGCCGAAACAGCTTTGACGAATCGAGCATCGTAAAACAAGGCAAAATCTCCGCGCCTGACATGATTCCCAACGACAGCCAACCCGTTGCAAAGCTCAGTTCCTGGCCGCAAATTCTCACAGGGACTCGCGTATCTCCCGAACTCCCGTCTCCGGAGATGTTCACCAGTTGATTCTGCTGCAATTGGCGGTAAGCCTTTTTGAGATATTGAACGCTTAGTTCTTCCTGACCAAACAACACATCATCATCGAGGTGATATCGGTTACGGTGCCAACGCCCAAACCTAGCACGGAAGGAGTGCTTTTCCACTTTTGGTAGCCCCATCTTCAACAGGTAACACACCTCATAATCGAGAGTGCGCAGGTACCAGCGAAGCAAACGCGGAACACCCACATGCGTTGTAAGAAGGATCACTCCGTTGCCCGACTCAAGCATCTGCTGCACATGCTGCCAACCCTCGACGCGAATTAACGAAGGGTACTTCGCCGCGTCTTGGAGCATCATTAAATCGCTGGCAAAATCTTTTACAAGCGAATTGACCACTTGTTCACGCGCTAAACGCCGGCGAGTCATTACCGACGCAGTCCCGGGAAGCGAAACATTCATCCAGCGGATCGCCCGCCGCCTTGCCCCTAACGCGACGTAGTACTTACACAAACCCAACAATCTCAGCCAACGAAGCGCCCAGAAAAAGGGAAGGGGACGAAGCAATTCAAGTGTTGTGTAAAAACATAACTTACGAAAATCATCAGCGAGCGATGTTTTCAATCTTGTTTTTCGACTAGCAGTCATCACCGAACACTTCTTTCACTGCTCAATTCAGGGATACCCCCCGTTCCAAACTACAAAAAACTGTGCTCCCCCTTACCCTCTTCAAGACGGCAACAAGTGGCGAGTTGAACTCCGCTGTCCGTGCTCGACGATAGTCGGCACTGCAGCGCCTCACCAGAAAAACACTGGTGATCACACTAAACTACTAAACAGGTGTGGACAGCCACCACGCTCTGCAAAACCTAATACCCCAGTCGCACGCAGAGGGGCGCAACCAGCCCGCCTCAGGGAGCCAATTCATGGTAAATTCACTGCCCTGGCGCTAATTTGAATTTGCGGTTCGACCCCAGCAACCGACGACTTGCCTAACCCAATTCATGATGGTAACGGGTCAAAAAAAAACGGCCGGAGTTTCGGATTGCCACAAACCGATGCGGGCCCGCGAAATCAACGATTGAACACCGACGCGAATGAAAATCCCATTGGAAAGAATTCGGGTTTCCTTGTTGCCCGACAAGTTCAGCAAAGTATACATCTCCCGGCTAGAATATAGATCTCCCGGCTAGAGCGCATCTTCATGTCACATGACAAGCAAAGAAAACGGCAAAAACGCGTGACCAGAATCCAATTTTTGATCGCGATATCCAACCCCTAAAGCTCCGCCACTACGCATCATTGGAGTGGTTTCAACGCTTTCCTTATTTACGCTGCGGATTAAGCTCGAACGGCGGCAATCGGTAAAAAGAGAATCGTACATACGCAGAGCTTATAGCACGATTAGCGGCCGAACGGGGCGCGGTGGATTTGAATGCTCAGTAAAC
This sequence comes from Rubripirellula sp., assembly GCA_029213145.1. GTDB lineage: Bacteria > Planctomycetota > Planctomycetia > Pirellulales > Pirellulaceae > Rubripirellula. The sequence goes on from JARGNK010000146.1 coordinate 9,990, forward strand.
GGGCCCCAAGATCTGGAACACAAAAAGAGAGGAGAGAGATCCGAGTCCTTGACCGATCAACCCACATCAAGCTTCCAGCACGTGCCTATTCGATCAGGCTAGCGACCAGCAACAAATAATTTAAGAGATCAAAGTTTTACATCCTTCGTCCTATCGACAGATTTACTGGTTGGCGAAAAGGTGGTTCCACATTTGGGTTCTATTAGAAGGATGCAAATCATGAGGGATAGAAAATTTCCCTACCGTTGGAAACACGGTAGTTCTCTTGGCGATCGTCGTGAAGCTTACAGTGCGATTTTCGACTCCAGCTTTCGTTTGACGGAACATCTGGCGACGGCCGTCCACGACACATCAATTACGTTGGTGGCATGAAGTTCTTATTCCCAACCACGTTTTACCCACCCTATAGTTTTGGCGGTGATGCTATCTTCTTAGAACGCCTGGCCTTGGCATTGACGGCAGAAGGGCATGAGGTCGATGTGGTTCACTGCACGGACGCCTACCATTCTTTACAAAGCAATCCACGCCAGTCGGAGCCAAAGTTCCATCCCAACTTGACAGTGCACTCGCTACGAAGCGGCGTCGGCCTCCTATCACCATTGTTAACGCATCAAACCGGGGATGCATGGTTTAAATCGAAGCGAATCAGGGAGTTGATTCGGAAGAAAAACTTCGATGTTATTCATTTTCACAATCCCTCATTGCTTGGCATTCAATCGCTGGAACTTGCCCTCCAAGCCGATGAAGCGGTTGTTCTTTACACCGCTCACGAACACTGGTTGATTTGTCCGATGCACGTTCTCTGGAAAAACAATCGGCGTCCCTGCGACAAACCCGCCTGCATTCGTTGCTCACTTATGGCAGGGAAGCCTCCGCAACTATGGCGATACACATCCAAACTGAAGCGTGCATCAAAGCATGTCGACCGGTTTCTGGCTCCGAGCCGATTCACTGCCCGCCTACACCATGAGCGAGGCTTTGAAGAACCAATGCGGCATCTACCGAATTTTGTTGAGCGTGTTGATTGCGATTGGCAGGATCCAAAAACTCCCCCTCATCCTCGCCCCTACTTTCTATACGTCGGACGCCTTGAGCCGATCAAGGGTGTTCAAACTCTGATTGCTTCATGGAAACAAATCACCGATGTCGATTTGGTGATTGCGGGTAGTGGCTCGAGCCGAGAAACGCTTGAAAAGCAGGCTGGTGATAACCCTCGAATCCATTTCGCGGGACAGATTCCTCAGGACGAGCTAGGCGGCTATTACGCCAATGCGATCGGACTCATCATTCCCTCAATCACACATGAAGTTTTTCCTTTAGTAATCATCGAGGCGTTTGCCAGAAAAACTCCCGTGATCGTTCGCAAGATCGGCGGTTTGCCAGAAGCCATTAACGATAGCTCTGGCGGGTTTATCTACTCAAACCATGACGAACTCGTTAATGCGATTGATCAACTGCGCCAATCTCAGTCACTCCGCCAGCAGTCAGGCGAACGGGGATACCAGCACTTCCTGGAACATTGGTCCCGTGAAGCACACTTGAGAAAGTACATGGCGTTGATTAGCGAAGTCAGAAGGGAGAAGTTTGGACTCCAAACTGATTCCCAATAATGTCGCATTCACATACAGCAACGAACGGAAGGGCAGCAGGCCCCCAAGGGCTTCCCATCTTCGGAAACCTTCTCTCATATCTGCCGCGCAAACTGCAATATCTGCAAGAATGTGCCGACCGCTACGGCAAGGTTGTAAGGCTGCGTTTAGGTGAACCGACCTGGCTGCTTAACAATGCAGAAGATGTCCATCACGTCCTCATTGCCAATTCCTCGAATTACCAGAAGACGCGGCGACTTACCGGTCAGAAAGGAAGGCAACTTTCGGGAAACGGACTTCTCACCAGTTCGAGTTCGCAACATCTAAAGCAACGTCGGTTGCTACAACCACATTTCACCAAACAAACTTCAGCAACATTCTGCGGCTTGGTGCAGGAAGAGACGAGACGTCTTGCAAAGTCATGGCACCAGCAAAAACAAGCCGATGTTTGCCGAGAAATGGAGTGTCTCGCCAAGTCAGTGATCCTGCGTGTGATCTTTGGAGATGATTTTAACGATGATGACGGGGAGATCTCCGCCGCCATTGACGCAAGACGCAGGTACATCGAGCATTTCAATCTTTCATTGTTCCCATTTCGCGACAAGTTACCCACTCGGGTAGTCAGGGATTACCAACATGCGGAACGCCGATTGCACGAAACCATTGATCGTGAACTCCGATCACAATCAAGGTCGACCGAACCACCCAAATGCATGCTGGCCCGATTCTCATCCGCAACCTACCAAAATGGTCTATCAATGACACAGGAACAGGTTAGGGATGAAGTTTTAACTTTAATGAGCACGGGATATGAAACCATTGGCGATGGTCTCACTTGGTGCTGGTACCTGTTGTCGCAACATCAATCAGAAGAGTCGCGAATGGTTGAAGAAGTGAAAAGTGTTTGTCAGCGAGATGATCCGGGCCTAGATCACCTTGATGACTTGAAGTTTACGCGAATGGTGTTTAACGAATCTCTTAGGCTTTATCCGCCCACATGGATTTATGTACGAATGGCAGACAACGAAGATGTCCTGCCGAGCGGAACTCGAGTCTGTGCTGGTGACAAGATCTACATTTGTCAGTACATCCTGCACCGAAATCCGCAATACTTTCCTGATCCTCAGCAATTCGAGCCCGAAAACTTTAATGACGCGGCGATTGCGAATCGGCCAAAATTCGCATTCTTTCCATTTGGTGGTGGTCCCAGAGTTTGCATTGGAGAACCACTCGCAAGGATGGAAGCTATCTTGGTGTTGGCTTCGCTGGGAAGACAATTCAAGCTTCGATGCGTTGACGCAAATGCAGTGCGGCTACATCCAGGCATCACCTTACGCCCCAAGGGTGGCTTGTTAATGACAATTGAGTCGAGGTCGCATTGAAAGCTTCACAGCTAAACGAACCGGCTCTCTCTTATCAGAACCGACAAGCATTCACAGTTGTTGTTTATCGATCCCGCAATCTTGGCGACATGATTCAAACCGCTGCGTTATCGCAATGGCTGCCCCGATCGTCGGGTGTATTTCGACACGAGTTGTCCCGCATGGACAGCGATGGATTGTTTGTCGTCAACGGAGTGTTGTTCAGGGAACGACCCGCCAAACGTGGGGAAAACTGTCTGTTTGCGGGTGTCAGTGGGCCTTACTGGAGAAAAAGATCCTATTTCCACTGGCTCGCAAGTTCTCGACACCCTATCGGTGGACGGGACCAGATGACGGTTGATGCCGCCCGCGAACGAGGTCTGAATGCAAGTTTGATTGGTTGCGCCACTCTGACTTTCCCAAGGTACGAAGGAAAACGCCACGGTGTGTACTCGGTCGACTATCCTGGCCCGGGAACACCTCATAGCCACACCATTTCACGAGATGATGGTGTTCCCAAACAGTGGGCCGAAGCAATGGAAGCCCTTCAAAGGTATCGCACCGCCGAGGCTGTTTACACAACGCGATTACATGTCGCTTTTCCGTGCCTTGCATTCGGAACGCCAGTCTATCTAGCCAACCCGCGGAACGCCTGGGCACCAGGACGCTTCACCGTTTTTGAACAACTGAACCTTCCTTACAACGAGTTGGTGACCGCAGATGTTTCAGACTGGGCGGATCGTTTCCTGAACTTCTTGCGTACTCATGCCCAACCATTGACTGGCCAACATGACCCCAAAATGCCCGTGGTGAAACAAACTTCCTTGCCTTTTTATGCAAAATGGAAACAGTGGATTCGACACTGAATTGGATCACCCCCCCAAAGCGGACGACGACACAGGATGGAAGACTTGGTGTCCATCCTATTTCCTGAGCGAAGTCCTATTGAAAACTAACACCCCTCAACAGGTTTTCGACTTCCAAACATCGAAACAACATAAGCCCAAGCAGAAACAAGACGCGAGCATTCAGGATTTGAATGCCGGTTTGTTCATGAGATGATTTTGGCAAAATTGGAACAGACGCAAGCACCAATCGCAATCAAGATTTTCACCGCGATTGGCCGCTCCCAATGGTAGTCCAGGAGAACGCTTGCCATCGAACCACGAGTGAAACAATGGGGATTAGGAGCTCTAAACCACTGAGCTACACCCCCCGATGAAACACCTCGATAACGAAATCGAACGAATAAAACGATTGGGCATGATTGCTTTCTGGCGATGGGAATCGATGATCGTACGGCAACAGAAACTTGGTCGCCGCTCGATCGTCTGCCTACCTCAGCAGTGCCATCGAAGCCATTCGATCGATCGCCTCGTCGATCTCATCGTCCGGTTGTCCCAGTCCGACGGAAATACGGACCAATCCCGTCGACTCGGTACCCAGAGTTTCATGGGCCAGCGGCGCGCACTGAATTCCACTGCCGACCGTCATGCCATGCTGGCGAAAATCAGCTGCAACCTGCCCGCTCGGAACCCCCGTTACGCTAAAAGCGAGTGTCGGCATTCGACGCCCCACTTCCATTGGCCCAGCAACTTGCACCTTGCCCTTTGAATGTAGCAGTGACTGGATCCGTTCGATTTGGTCGCGTGCCCTGGCAAGCTGTGCTCCCGCATCCTGCTGTCGCAATTGCCTCACCGCCGCGCGCAGTCCCGCCAGCGCGATCTGGTCGACCGAACCGACATCACAGTACCCGGGCCGCGGTCGTGACGGCGTTTCACGGTGATCGGCAGACGGCAAGGCACATGCCGCTGAGACACATTCCATTTGTGCGCGTTCAGATAAATACATACCGCCAATCCCCCACGGAGATTGCAGTCCTTTGTGCCCACCGAACGCGACCATGTCCGCGCCCAGACTGGGAAAATCCAGATCCAACCAACCAACCACTTGTGCCGCGTCAATCAAAACCATCGCCCCGTTGTCATGCGCCATGCGGATCACCGCCTCATAAGGCAACAGTTCACCCGTGACGTTGCAGGCCGCCGTGATGGCAACCAATCCAACATCCTGGTTGGACAAGTTTGCCTGCAGCCAATCAAGGTCGATGGCCGCACCGACCGCCATGGCTGATTCAGATTCACCTGTCGAATCACCAGGACGATACGGAATGTATTCAAGTGAGACACCAGCGGAGGCAAGCTTCAGCAACGGTCGGTGCAAGGCATGATGCTCCCACCGACTGGTTAACAGACGCTTTCCACTCGCCACAAAGACATCGCCAATGCCAACGGCTAGCGCGGAGGTGCAACCGGGCGTCAATAAGATTTGCTCGGCATCCTGAACACCAAAGTAACCCGCGATCTGCTGATGGGCCTGTTCAAATTGCCCAGCCCAGCGAATCGGCTGAGCAGACATCGCTTCCTGAACCGCAGCTGTCACGACGTCCGGTTTCGGCCAACTCGTTCCGGCGTGGTTGAGATACAAATCGCGATTCGTCATCCATCAACCACCGCTGCACACAAAACACAAAAGAGATCGTGAGGCCGTCCGGTAAACCAGCGAGCCCCACGACGCCAACTGCGAACACCGCCAACTGTGATTAGTGCTCGCGGATACGAATGTTTCGCCAAGCGACATCGTAGGGGCCGGTTCCCGCTTTGATGCCGTGCACCTGCAAGCCAATGTGACCTTTGGGATGTGACTTGAAAATCGCTTCATCGGTCAGATCCGCCACCATTTCGCCATTGATCCACGTTTGAATCCGCGGTCCTTTGGCGACAATTCGATATTGATTCCACTCGCCGTTTTTCATGTGGTCGTGTGAATGCTTCTTGTCCTGCGGTTCGGGCGACAACCAACCACGTCCTGTCGCTTCGCCATAGACGTAACCGGCCTGCCCAGGGCTCGCCTCGATTTCGACCTGCGGACCATGAAAACGACCGAGTTGATTGTTGCGATTTTTCTTTCCGGTCCGTGTTGCCTCTTCATCCACATCGGCTTGAGTTTTTCCACGTGAACGAATCTGACACCCCGAATTCAATTTGTCGTGAACTTTCACTTCGAACTCGAGTTCAAAATCGCCATACTGTTTCTTCGATGCCAGAAAGGTATTTGGGCTGCCTTCGACGGTCTTTCCGTAGATCGTGCCATCAACCACCTTGTATTCGGCTTTCCCCAAATCAGCTTTTTGCCAACCATCCAATGTTTTGCCATCAAACAAAGCCACCCAATCGTCCGCAGCAATCGAATGGGTAGCTGACAGCGAAATTACCAAGGTGGCGAACATCATGAAAGCCAAGCGTCGCATCGTTCATTCTCCGCAGATTCGTAGGTGTGCAAAACAGGTTGCTGGTTAAAACTTGCTATGAAATCGAAATTCCATTCCGTGGATGGCACGCAAAACGATGATCTGCGGGCAGTCCAATAATCGCAAGCTCGGAAATCGCCGATCAAGCGATAGCGGATAGTATACTGTCAAGCGTTCTGCGGATACGCCCGCGGACTAAATTGCCGGCCCAAGTTTCTCGCACCAAATTGTCATGCCGATCTCGATCCAGCGTTTCGTCACATCGATCCGATTTACGTCACTTCCCGCCGTCACAATGCCGGCAATCCTGTGCTGGATTTGTCTCTCGGCGAATGGCCGAGCCGATGACTGGCCGATGTGGCGGTACGATGCGACTCGCAGTGCGGCGTCCACCAATACGCTCGTCAATGCCCCGCAACTCTCTTGGTCCATCGACCTGACACCACGCAAGCAAGCGTGGGATGATCCTTTGAATCTCGATCTGATGACCTACGATCGAGTCTTCGAACCGATTGTGATGGATGGTCGACTGTTCGTCGGGTTCAACGATACGGATAAACTCTCCGCCTTCGACACCAACAGTGGCCAAGAACTCTGGTCGTTCTACACGGAGGCTCCCGTTCGTTTACCACCGGTCGGTTGGGAAGGCAAAGTTTATTTCAGCAGTGATGACGGGTTCTTATATTGCGTCGATGCGGAACAGGGAAAACTGATCTGGAAGTTCAACGGCGCTCCGAGTGGTCAACACGCCATCGGCAACCAACGATTCACATCAGCTTGGCCGGCACGAGGTGGACCGGTTGTCCGTGACGGTGTCGTCTACTTCGCTGCAAGCATCTGGCCCTTCATGGGGACGTTCGTATACGCGTTGGATGCTGACCAAGGCGAGGTCACCTGGGTCAATGACACGACCGGTTCGCAATACACCAAGCAACCCCACAGCGCTCCCTCGTTTGCAGGCGTCGCACCTCAAGGTGCATTGGTCGCGACCGAGAAGGCCTTGATTGTCCCTGGCGGCAGAAGCGTACCGGCAGTGTTTGAACGCAGCGATGGAAGGCTACGTTATTTTGAAATCAATGCCGGTGGCAAGGGAACCGGCGGCTCATTCGTGACCGCCAACGACAAACATTTTTTCGTCCACACGCGCCGCAAAGGGACCCGCGCCTTTCGCCTGAACGATGGTGTTAAAACAGCTTTCATGCCGAGCGAGCCAGTCCTGACGGACAAACTCATTTACTCGGCTGAGTCGGTCAAAGAGCGGCCCGTCATTCGCGCGTACAACGCTGATCAGAGTAAGGCTGACCAGAGCATCGTCTGGGAATTGCCGATCGATGGTCAGGGTGATCTGATCCTGGCCGGAAACAAATTAATTGCTGCGGGTGAATCCGCGATCACGATCGTGGGCCTTGGTACGGACGGAGCGTCACCGCAAATCCTCGATACGATTGAATTAAACGATGTGTCGGTGCAAAGGTTAATCGTCGCCGATCAAAAATTGTTTGCCGTCAGTCTGGACGGACGACTGATGGCTTTTGGAAACCGTCCTGCCACAAACGAAATTGACCGTTCGCCAGCCAGTAATGAACTAGCATTCTCTCCAGAATCCTCAAAGGTAGCTAAAACTCTGTTGGCAACGGGCGAAGCCGAGGGCTACGCGATTTGGCACGGTTCCTGGCAATCACCGGGATTGAAAGCACTGGCTGCGAATTCGCCGTTCACCCAACTTGCAATCGTCAGCCAAGACGCTGCCGATGTAGATCGCATGCGACGCGAACTCGACAAAGCGTCGATCTATGGTCGTGTTACGGCACACCTCAGTCGTGCTAATGCCTTCAAGGCTCCTCAGTACGTTGCCAACATGCTGTTTGTCGACCTCGAT
>JARGNK010000147.1:0-10257 GCA_029213145.1 Rubripirellula sp.
GCTTGTACTATGTCCCCGGCAAGCTTGTACTATGTCCCCGGCAAGCTTGTACTATGTCCCCGGCAAGCTTGTATCATCGTTGAGATCTTGAATCCGAGATATCAACAAAAGCAAATCTCACTTTTCAATCGATTGGCGCTTCATAGGCGGAGCCCTTCTTTGCCGGGTCACGATCTTTCCACACTTCGCCGTCGGGAAATTGGTGTCGCTGCACGAACTCGGGAAGAAACTCAAGGCCCCAACCGTGTGCCGTTGGCGCTACGTAGGATCCTTCGTTGATCGATACTGGATGCTGAACTGCCGTTTGCAGAAAATCGATGTATTCGATCAATTGAGTCTCGGAGTGCCCGGCTACTGCGATTTGGTCCCACATCCCGTAATGCTGAATCATATTGCACAACGCAATGCCACCACCATGTGGACAAACTGGCACATCGTATTTCGCAGCCATCAAAATAATTGCGATCACATCGTTGACCCCCGCCACCCGCACAGCATCGATCTGACAATACTTGATCGCCCCACTCTTCAACAATTGTTTGAAGATGACGGGTGACGCAGCTTGCTCACCGCACGCGAACCCGAAACTGGCGTCAGCAAATGTGTCGGCGAGCTCCACGTAACCTAGAACATCATCACGGGCAATAGGCTCCTCGATCCATTTCAGGTCGAACGGTCGATACTTTTCAATATGATCTTTAGCCTCGTTGAGTCCCCAATACTGATTTGCATCCACCATCAGGTTGCAATGATCCCCAATCGCTTCTCGCATAAAACGAATTCGTGAGACGTCTTGCTGAGAATCCCGACCAACCTTCAACTTAAACGAATCAAAACCCTGTTGTTGTAGTTTCTGAATCGTCTTCAAAATCTCCTCGTCGCTTAGGCCCAACCACCCGGCGGTACAGTAGGCCTTGGGACCACGATCCCTCATTGCAACTTCCCGTTGCGGTAAACCGTCTTGCTTCGATCTTAGGATCGTGATGGCTTCGTCTCGAGTCAACGCATCCCTGATGTTTCGCCAGTCGATGCAATCCGCAATGAACTCCGGCTCCAAATCGACGAGCAATTTCCATAGCGGTTTCTCTTCCGATTTTGCCCAAAGATCCCACATGGCATTCAGTACACCGCCTGCCGCCATCCTAAAGACACCATCATGCAGCCAACGCAATTGATGGTGGTCGATCAGTCGGCGGTACAGCCTAAGGGGGTCACTCGCAAATTCCTCCAGACTGATCCCAACAACCAACTGGCAAAGATCCTGAATGCCGTAGCAAATCCAATCAGTACCTGCACCTACCGTGAAGACGACCGAAACACCGCGCAGACCGGAGTCTGTTTCCAAGTGGAGTACAGCTGAAGAGTAATCAGGTTCCTTGTGGAATGGATCCGATCCAAGCAACTGATCCGAAGTGGGAACACGAAGGTCGACTACTTCCGCAGAAACGATTTTTGTTGAGAGATCAGACATAAGTCGAATGATTTTCGGCAGATGCGGCCTAACCTCGAATCGGTCAGCCCGTTTCAGTTTGGAATCGCAAGACAATGAACGCCCCGCCAGCTTGTCAAAGATTTAGTCCGTCCGCCAGTCCGCTGGCTGTCGAGACCTACCGTCAAGCCAAATCTGACAAGTTAAATTCCCGCCTCCCCTACACAAATCGTGATGCATTCCAGAACGCCACCACGAAAATCAAATCATCTGCATTGCCGAGTAGCAGGTTTTCGATACCGCCGGTACGATTTTGGTCATTCGTCGCAGGGTCCACACTGAACGGGAAAATCCCTTGGAACAACCCAATACTTCACACGCTCGATCGCGAGCAATTCTTGGACTAGTCGCTACCAACGCGATGTGGGGATCCTCATTTCCGGTTATGAAATGCCTGAACTTGGAAATGGATGAGCATTTCGGGGTCACCGAGCTAACTGCCTCCGCAGCACTTCGCACGGGATCCGCAGCTTGGCTGATCGCGATTCGATTTGCGGTCGCGTTCGTTCTTTTGATTTTTTTCATGCGTGGAACATTTTCCGGCATACGTCGAGCCCACATCTATTCTGGCATAGTGATCGGCGCATTATTTTTCATTGGCTTACTACTACAAGTGATTGGTCTCGCAACAATCCCCGCCTCGAGGAGTGGGTTCCTTACCAGCCTGGCAGTTGTCTTTACCCCTTTGATCAGTACTCTGGGTCAACGCAAGCTACCACGTATAACAGTTCTGCTGGGAGCAGCGGTCGCATTACTAGGTGTCACAATCTTGACAGGCCTCTTGAGCTTTGAAGGTGGGCAATTTTCGATTGCAAAGGAGGGTCTCAGCCGATGGACGATCGGAGACACCCTGACAACGCTGGCTGCACTCTGCTTTAGCGGTCAAATTCTCTTAGTCGATCGACTGGGAAAACGATACAACTCAGTCGCATTTACACCCAGCATGTTCGCAGTCGTCGCGGTGATGGCATTTGCTGTTTTTGCAGTCTTCAAAGGATACATTCCGGAAGTAACGTCAACGCCAGGAAGTGATTGGCTGGCGCTCGCCGTGCAGCCCCGTTTCTATATTTTGATTGCACTGCTGTGTATCTTTCCTTCACTAATCGCCTTCGCGTTGATGAACAAATATCAACCCTCCTTATCAGCGGTTCAGGCGGCAGTGATTTATACGCTCGAGCCAGTGTTCGCATCACTCTGGGCAATGTTTATCCCTGCCTTGCTAAGTGTTGCATGCTTTGTCACCTATAAGAACGAAGAGTTCAGCATGACGCTTCTAATTGGCGGCAGTCTTGTAATCGCTGCGAATGCGTTAGCCTTATGGCCAGAACCCAAGCTGCCCATCGATTCAACAAGCGAATCAAAGTAGTTTGACAAATAAAAATCATTCTTTGCCAATGCTTTTCCAGAAATGCCAACGCACCAAAAAGCTACGCTCAGGAACTGACTCTGCAGCTGCCACCAAGAGTCGCTAAACACTCAGCCTCATCGTTTCCAACCACCGGTCCGCTTCAAACCTTGGATTTCGGGGCGCAACTGGACGCCCTCGTGGCCGACCCATAGACCAACACAACCTGTTCAGTCGTTTCTTTGGCTTCCGATCAAGATATACTGGTGGACGGGGATTCGATTCAAAGATAAACCGCAGCCACAGGTGACTACCAACCTACGGCCCGATATTCCTGATCTCGACATTTCTGATCTCGACGCCAAGGACAAACAAATGGACCGACGTGAATTCGCAAGTCAGACGCTTGGCACTCTGTTGACCTACTCGTTACTTGAAACGGTCTTAGGATCAAACGCTGTTGCCGGACCGCTCAAACCAGTCGCCGCAAAGTGGCTTAGCGACATCAATCAAATGAGTCAGGATCTTAAAGGACAGACACTCAAGCAGATCGAGTGGCAGCAGCAAGTCGAACAGCTTTTCTCACAAGTCAATCTGGCCGAATTTCTCTCCTATGTTGACCTGCCGACGTTGACCAAGAATCTCAAACTCAAGGAGCGCGGTGAGCTTTCATTCCGTGCCAAGTTCCCCAAAGTCGAAGGCTTGCCAACAGATTTAGTGTTTGGGCATCAAATGTTTGCTCTTCGTAAAAATCGATCGGTTGTGCCTCACGGACACAACAATATGGCCACCGCTTTTTTGGTGCTTGAAGGTGACTTCATTGGCAAACATTACGATCGCTTGGAAGACACACGAGAGTACATGATCATACGCCCCACAATCGATCAAACTTTCAAACCGGGCCAATACTCAACGGTTTCAGATCACAAAGACAATGTTCACTGGTTTAAAGCGACGAGTGACAAAGGTTACATCTTTAACATTCATGTTTTGAATGTCGATCCAGAAAACAAACGCAGCGGACGAATCTACATTGACCCAAATGGTGAGAAACTTTCCGGCGGCCGAGTCAAGGCGGAACGACTGCAGTCAGCAGAAGCCTATCGCAGGTTTGGTTGATTTCAAAGTAAAGTTCTCCGCAAATGACTTCCTACAGTCAAAACGCCGACACACTTCCAGGCAAGTCGATGAATCCATCGGAGGGAAACGACTCGCCCGTCGGAGTTCGACCACTCAGGTGACTGTAAATAGAGACCAGTACCCCGTAAGACTTGATCTAAAGCAAACGGCCAGAAACAAGCTCCAGAGACCAGACGGTCGCAGTTGATTCAGACAAACAACACCTGCGCACGAGTCCGGATATCGGATTCCAAATATTCATTTTCATTCGGGCGACTGTGGAATGTCTGCTGATACCGTACTAAAAGTGCCTGCCCAGAGTTATCCATTTTATCGTGAATATGATCCGCAAGATTTCGATGGCACCGTTCCTTTGCGGTTTGATCATCAGCTCCCACTTCGCGCCTGGTGGTGAACCGGAAAGGGACGTCAAATCCGACACCAAGCACCCGCGAAATGTGCTCGACTTCTGGCCAGCCTTGAGTGAGGCCGATTCAGATCAGCCCGATTTCCAGCAACCGGAACCTGGACCGGTTTTTATCTGGTTCCACGGCGGTGGATTCCAGGGAGGTGATAAGAGCCAGCTCGAAAAGAACCGAGCGACGATGCTTCAGGCCTACCGAAATTCGGGTTACGCGGTCGTGAGTTGCAATTACCCTTTTCTCAGCGATGAAATCGACTATCTCGAAATCGCTCGACATTGTGCGCGAGCAGTTCAGTTTGTCCGCTCCAAATCAAAGGATTGGAACATCGATCCCAAACGCATCTGCTGTGGTGGTGTTTCAGCCGGAGCTCTCATCAGCGAATTCCTGGGCTACCACGACGACTTCGCAGATCCAACCGCCACCGATTCGATCCGCCGCCAAAGTTCGCGACCTCGAGTCGTCGTCAGCATCATGCAACCTCGTGGGACAAAAGAGTTCGCGTTACGTTTCATGGATCGGGGCGAAGCACCGATCTTTATCTACTCCAATGCAAGTCCCAATGATCGCATTCATCCGCCCTGGGCAGCGATCTCGATACGCGATAAAGCACGAGAGCTAGAAATTCCTTGCGTTGCCCTCGGCGGGGGACGCAACCAATTACCACAGCCCAAAAATGGGGCAAACTGGTTAAACCTACAAATAGAATTTTGCGAGAAGCATTTGGGGCAATAGCGTTCAGCTCCCTAACCCGCTTTGGGTAGCCCACAATCAAACCCAACGCCTAATTTCTAGGTAGTCCATGCAGCAACACCATGCAGGGGATGCATGCCTCGCAAAGCATGAACAAATAGAAGGAACACCGGCAAAAAACGCAAAGCCTACGAAGTCGACACATCAAATGCTTTCACAGCGATGACGACTATGCCCTACCAGTTATTAAGACTCACCCAAGTTGAGGAAAGTCACTGCAAAACGCCGGTCGCCCAGTGACTTGAACAGGCCAACCCTTGAATCATCACCTGGACCGGTGATTTTGAAATTCTGATCAGATTGATGCAATCAGCCTTACAGGTAACAATTATCGGTCTTTCCCTTTTTGGTTGGTTGGACCGTGTCATACCCCGACATGATCATGATTTCAACCGAAACATGTTGCGTGTGGACTGCGATTGCAGATCTCGCCGCACCCAACGAAAGAGATTCATCGATTGTCGCTCGAGCATCTAACGGTCGACCAAGGCAGCGGTAAACCGAAGAACACTGCAAAACGATGCTGGCAGTGTTTTCGACCGCATGCCACCTGCTTTTGCGACGAAGTTCAGCCGATAGCCAACCGCACCTCAGTTGTAATCCTACAACATCGGCGCGAACGGTTTCATCCTTTCAATACTGCTCGAATTGTTCATCAGTGGCTTCAGCGATGCGAATTGATCGCCGGACACAATTCGGAGCTTTCACTGCAATTCGATGCATTTCCACTCGCCCGACGAGTGGGGCTTTTGTTTCCCGGTGAAGACGCAAAGCTGCTGACTGAATTAAATCCAGAGGAACGTCCAGATCAATTGGTGATCCCCGATGGAACATGGCATCACGTGAAAACCTTGATGCGAGAAATCCCGCGATTACAAACGCTACCGAAATATCGCCTCGCACCCACTTCGCCCGGACGCTATCGCATTCGTCGTGAGCCCAATCGTCACGCACTGTCGACGCTTGAAGCGACCGTTTCGGCCCTGCAGTCGCTGGAGCCTGAAACCTCGGGGCTAACCAGACTAACCGATGCTTTTGATCGAATGGTCACAAGTCAATTGAGGGCGCAAACCTCGAACTCGCCGACTCCGAATTGGCGGCGAAATGAACGTCGTCGAAGTGGGATGCCGAATGTCCCAAGGGTGCTAACCGGCGATCTCAAAAACGTTGTGGTGGCGTATGGTGAACGAGAACTGGCGCAAACCGATGCAGCCGATCCTCAGACCGCCGCACTCTACTGGACCGCCGTTCGAATGAGCGATGGCAAATCTTTCCAATGCGCAATTCAATCAGATTCGTTTCATAACGAAAATTTGCGAAAGCACCTTCGCCTGCCATTAGAGGAGATCAACAACGCCGTCTCTCGAAAAACGTTCCGCGAGCGGTGGCGTCAATACGTAAGTCCGAACGATCGCGTCGTCGTCTTTCACAATAGCACCGCCGTTCTCTTGGAAAACATGAATGCGAAATTTACCACTCACTTGGTACTCAAGTCAGTCGACTTGGCGGAAGCCAGATCAATCATGAATAGGGTGGGAGATCCAAACTCACTTCCAACCGAACTACGCAATGGTTCACGTGCATCCGAACGCCTGGCGAATCTCGTCACACTCGTGAGATATCTAAACGAGAATTACGAAATCCATTCCGAGCGTCGCCCCATGGAATGACTTGCTCGTCTGCAACTAATTCTCGAGACGACCGAGGACCGAGTCCCCAAGCAGACAGAATTGTTCGCCGTCCTTACGACGCGTTAGGTGGCGGGCAAGCTTTGCAACACACTGGTCGCCGAATTTCACGAACCACGAAAACAGTCTCTGCTGACGTTCGCTCATGAACCTCGAGGAGGTGATCAACCCCGTCAGGTGAAATCTGCATCCAACGTACCGTCCACCGATATTTCCGAATGACCCTCAAAAATCCAGGTTGAATGCGCTCTCAGCTCAACTAGAGCAAAGATCGAAGTGCAGGAAGGCGACTCAGCAGCGTTTATGCTCTCTTATTTGATTGCATTTCGGAGCACTGGTTCAAAAATATCTGCCTGTCGCATGAATCCGAGATCGTTGGCGTGCGAGCCATCCGTCGCCCCATCACCATCATCCCCATACAAGTGATCTCCAGGAATGTAGTAGAGACCTTCGACAGAGTCCGCTTTCAATTGATCAAAAGCTGCCTGCAGTGCTTGATGGTTTGCTGTGTGATGTGCGTCGCGACTGGGGAGTATCCAACTATTGGTGTTGCGCCGATCTTCAACCAACACAATTGGCGTATCTGGCTTGGCTGCTCGGATCTGCTTGACAAGCGGCACACATTTTTGCGCGACCATTTTGGCATTCATGTTGGGCAAGCAATCGATCACATAAATTGAGGCATCAATTTGCACGAGAAAGTCACCGACTTCTCGATCCATTTTTCCATTCCCCGAAAAACCAAGATTCACAACAGGGCGATCGAACCGCCGGCCTAGAATCGCGGTGTGCACCATTCCCGGCCGACTCGCGCAAGCACCATGGGTGATACTGGTTCCGTAAAAGACAATCGGTTTCTCTCTCGGTGCTAATGTTTCAAATTTGCTTTTCGGATCAACTCCGATGCTGAGGAATTCCACCCCATTGTAAAGCGGCAGGTAAGCCGCGTACTCTCGCAAACCGGGCTTGAGTCCGCTCACCAATTGCACTTTCATTTCTTGTGCTGAGGGTCGCGTCACCTGAACCCAACGCCACCGACCGTCGCCGTCACGCGCATAGAGATCGACACCACTCACACCGGTCGCTGGCATGTGTGGCATGGCAAGATTTGCACTTAACAATTTGTAATGGACATGGATTGCTGTCGCATCTGTTTTGAAACGGACCATCATGCCAGCGGAGTGTCGACTGAGATTCCAAACACTCTTGGTCACTGAACCCTCGGCACTACCAGGAAATCGATCATACCAACGCTTCCTGTCCTGCTCAGGTAAGATTCGACCCTCTGTTCCCCAAGTCGTTACGTCGTACCAGGCGAGCCCATCCTCTGCCCGCTTGCGTTCCGACATTTCTGGATCAAGTTTTCCAATCGAGCTCGCTGCTTTATCTTGAGCATCGGTGGTCGCCAAACTTGCAAGACTCACCCAAAGAGCGAAAGCCAATATTCGAATCATGGTCAATAAGATGAAATGAGGGAATCGTCGTTCACCAATGCTCGCATTGTACAAAATTTCTATCGTGAAGCATTCAACCTTTTTGCTGCACATTCGCCAGGTCAAACCTGACGAGGTTCATCCAGTCGCCGGAACTCCTTGGATCGGTCCTGCAAAAAGCCCAAAGCAAGCGTCTCGAATACAGAGCAAGCGTCTCGAATACAGAGCAAACGCCTCGAAGAGAGGGACAGGCAGCAAAACGGAACGTTGAGTCACGGACAACGCGATCCCCTGTCGGCTGAATATTGCTCCTGGGCTGAATAATTCACCATTTTGAATGGGCTGTCGGCGCCATCAGAATACGCTAGCCCACGCGGACACATTCAACCAATTGGTCAATCACCGTTTGAAGAAGCTTGGCCGATGCTCACCATTCGGCCTATTTAATCCGACGAAACACAACTGGTTCATACCACTTCTCAAGTACTTGCCGTCCATCACCGAACGTCCAGTCTGAAAACACGCGAGTCAACTGGCCGCCCTCAAGGGTCATCGTCATCGTGATTCCCGTTGACACACCCTCCGCTGTAACGCCTTGAAAAGGCGTCTTCGTCGTTGTTTTGCCATCTTCTGCCTTGATCGAAACACAATCTCCGCGCCATGAACTACCGGTCTCATCTGCACCCACGTAAACCACGCGTTTGCGAGATCGAGCAATAGTTTGCCCAAAGAATATGCGAATTCTTTGCGGTTGGCGACAAACAAGCTCATCCCGGTCATCGCTCTCAATTCGGTCTTCCCGAGTTGGAGCGAGTCCGCATTCCTTGGGCCAATGCAAGTCGCTCCGGAGTTCAGACCGATTTCTTATTTGCGCGAGAACACAGTAGTAGAAGTTTTATCGCCATCGGTCATTGTCGAATGGAATAGATCATCTTTGTGACTGAAATTCCAAGTACGATTCCCCGATGCTGCTTTGACTTGCCAAGTCCCATCCGCCAGTTTGGTCCAGTAGAA
Source organism: Rubripirellula sp. (assembly GCA_029213145.1). Lineage (GTDB taxonomy): Bacteria > Planctomycetota > Planctomycetia > Pirellulales > Pirellulaceae > Rubripirellula. The sequence continues at coordinate 9,264 of JARGNK010000147.1, forward strand.
ATCGGCCGCTTGCCCGGTGTCACCACGACCCCAATTGACCAATCGCTCATTCTCTTGATCCCAGCCGACGATTGCATTCAGCGTCCAGGCTACCTCGCCATTCTGCTTGTATTGGATCATTTGATTGTTGAGGACACTGTGAGTCACGTCCCAACTGAAACTCCAGGTACGTCGGGTCCCATTTTCCGATTCTGCTACCCAGTCCCCAACAAAAGCGTCCAGACCCGCAAGGTTGGAGTTCGCCTTCACGACTTTGCGACGCATGGTGATGTCCATGTCCTGCCCTTCGGTGGCTTTCACAAATCGGAAGTTGTTGCTGTCCGCTTTCTGGACTTCCATCTTTCCGGTCGACACTGTTCCATCGGGGCGAACATTTCTGGCGGCGCCTGACCACTTTTTCGCGGAATCAATACGATAGCGGAGCTCCAGTCTTCCCTCGGTTGGGCCATACCAATTCTCAACCATTTCCCCAGTCTCAGGATCCCAAGCACTGACACCAAAATCATTGTGTATCTCTGACACAAAGGTCATCCAGAGCCCCTGCTTTCCGGGAGCCCAACGAGCCGTGTAATGCCCTTCAAAAGTCTTACCGTTTTCGATGGCGGTATAGTCCCACTCCCCTACAAGGTAAGCCATCTCGGCCTGAACCTTCGCGGGCACTTTGACAGGCTCTTGTGCTTGCAGCAGACTCGTCGGTGAATAAATAGCAAACACAATCGCGACGGTTAACAAACGGTACATACAAACTTCTCCCAATCGATTTTGGAAAATTTTTAAGGACTATCGGAGCAACAGAACTCGAGCAGAAGTAATCGCGGCGACCAACTGCTAAGGCCAAACCGGCAGCGGTAAACACATCCAGCACCCTGCGAAGCCCTCTTATAAGCCTGGCAGCGTCACGATCATTTTTTCGTGGATTGCGGTATTCCGAAGGTCATCTTTCTCGGCGGAACTGGCGTGACAACGGCATTACCTGCAGAGCAGTGCGAAAAAT
>JARGNK010000147.1:10357-18050 GCA_029213145.1 Rubripirellula sp.
CGAAGGTCGCCCCCACTCATTAAAAGTTCAACGCGACTGGCTGCAAAGCGTACTAACTCACTGCGATATTGGACAATCTCCAACAGCTGGACGACGGTGCAAGGAGTTTAGTAAGACAGTGGATCTCAGAGAATTCAATGCGGAAAACGCCTCTCAATACCTACTTGATGAAACCATTCGCTTAATGAAAGCATGCGTTCGATGAACGCTGTGCATACGGGAGGGGCAAAGGTGGTTGACCGTACGTTGATTTCTTTGCTCAAGCCATCACATGTTGTGAGTCTTCTCGTTTGCAAGCCGCCGACTTAGGTGAATTCATATCCGGTTACAGAGCGGTAACTCAGTGGGAAACGAATTCATAGCCTCCCACAGCAATCCGGTGATTCTCCGGAAAAACATCACCACCAAAGAAACCCGGTATGAGCATGATGGTAACCTGGTGCGTGCACAGAACACGTCGTGGCGCCGGTTCCAATTCCAATGTGAGATCTCAAGTGAAAGATCTGATGGATCGAAAGACCGTTCTACTTCTCGCCGCAAACCTGATTTTCTGTTGTGCCGCAGTTGCTGATGACGAAGCCAAACTAGCGATTGTTGCGACCCAAGATGGCCGGCCCTCGCCATTGATGAGTCAATTTCTCACAGACCGGGAAGACACTCTGGAAAATGTTGCCAATCGTGACGTCGACATCATTTACGGGCGTAAAGATGGCGTCGCTTTAACGATGGACGTCTATCGTCCGCTTCGTGACAGCAACAACCGCGGCATTATCCTTGTCGTTAGCCAGGGTTTTTGGTCGGGCCCCGAGTACCGCAGGATGACCAAGCTTACTGCGAAGATCCGGACCCTGGTCGAGCACGGATTCACAGTGTTTGCGGTCATTCACGGTAGCCAACCGAGATATGCAATCGACGAAATCATGGGGGACATCCAACGGTCGATACGTTTCGTCCGACACCGTCATGACCAATTCGATATCGATTCACAATCAATTGGGATTTTTGGTGATTCCTCCGGGGGACATCTCGCCCTCTTGGCAGCAACTTTGCCATCTAAAGACGTACCTGCTCCGAGAGACGCCGCGGACACCAAATCATCCACTGCGCAAGCTGCCGTGGCCTACTACCCGAACACAGATTTGAGAAATTACGGTGCCGAAAAGCGGCTCATCCAAAAGCACTTCCGCGGGAAGGGCTTGGCGATGGCTGGCGTCTTCGATTTTCGTCGTTGGGACGCTCAGAGTGGCAAGTTCACATCAATGTCTGCCCAAGAAAAGTTGACAGTACTGCTTGACCTGTCACCTGTATCTCACGTTTCGAAACTTGCAGCGCCAACGCTGCTCATCCATGGAGAAAAAGACGACCTAGTTCCGATTCAGCAGTCGCATCGCTTTCTTCGCGACATGCAAAAGGCCGGTGCAGAATGCAATCTTTTCGTCGCACCTGGGATGGGACATGGATGGGACAAACCTGTAGCGGGCGAAACGGAATTTCTGGTCGCCTGGCTACGCAAGCACCTGCGTACCGAATCAAACTAAGTGGTAAATCAGCGGGAACGTGCTGGCGACACAAATGCTTCTATTTCGTTTCGAAATGCACACCGCACTGATTTCCATGATGGCCGCGGTAAAGCATCAAACATCGACAAGGGTCACGAAAGCTAAGGCTGGTAGCATTCGGGAACTCCACGATGGTAAACCGACACTGATACGCCGAAGCACACGATCTTGAATATTTTCTCGAGATCAAGCTTGGATGAGATGCCTTCGATCCGAAAGGATGCAACATGTCTGTGAAGGCAGGATGATCGAAGTGTGTTCCTTCCCGGTTCAGATAGGGTGAACGGGACTCACCAATTTTCATCCCATCCAACTCATACCTTCACTTCATCATAGACCTCATCAACTTCGACTGGACTGTTGGGTAGTCGAGTCCGGCTTCATCCGGTCCCCTGAAATATGGCGGGCATGCACTGGACGTGCTTGCTGGCCGTACACTTCACCTAAGCAGGTGCAGCGTTGGAAATCTCTCGCCCTCGTCGAGCATGCCTGCAAGAGGCTGATTCATCCTTGACATCCGCAGCCCAGCTTTCGCTCAGCTAAACAGCTAAACCGACGGGCAGACAGGAATCGCTTTTCCCAACTCGGCTTCCTCTGGAAAACGCCTCAACCGCGCAATTTCTTTGTTCAATTCTTTCATCCCTCGCGGTCGAATCAATTCTGCTGCGGATTCTCTTCTGCGTTTTAATATCACACACTACACGTGGTTATAAGAAACGTCGAATCGTCAATCAGAAGATGCAGTTCTTTCGGGATGTCCAATCCACAAGCGCGTCTAATGAGATCTGTGAAATCCGATCGTCAAATCTTCTGCAGTTAGATTTGCGAGACGCAGCAACTGGACGAATTGTTCTCAGATCGCAAAGGCACCCAACGATTTTCAATTCAGCGTTTCCCCTCCGCGCAAAGCCAGCCGGAAACGGGTAAGATGTAGGAAAGCAACACAATGGAACGCTGCGGCTTTTGAGACCCTAGTCGAGTAGAGCAAAAACGCGTAACGTTGCACCCTGTCTCTAGCTGCTAACGTTTCTGTAAAGCCTTAGTTTAATTGATCACCACCGGACTCTCTTCAATGAGTGAAGACAGGCTCAGCTGGGCGGGCCCAATGCAAGGTGTTCCGACCGGTATAGCTGGTTCGCTGTTGAGATCCTTTACCATGATGGATCCATGAAGCGGAGAATTGAGTGATGGCCCGATTGCTGCCTGTCGATGCTGAAAATGTGGACACAAAGAATCCAGCTCCCGATGACCGTCTTAAAGGTTGGTTGCTGGTCGCCGTAGTCACATGGTTCCTGCTCGTTGCGGTGGGACTTGGCAGCTTGCTGATCTATGCGAACCAGCCTGGGCGAGGAGGAGAGCCCGCAGCAACTTGGCCCAACGCAACCGAAATGCGGTATTCCAGGTCAAAGCCGACATTGCTGGTATTTGCTCACCCTCGCTGCCCATGCACCCGGGCAACCATCGATGAACTCGCTTGGATCATGACTCGCTGTGGCAATCGTGTCGAGTGTCGAGTTCATTTTGTTCAACCGGCAGGACAATCACGGCAATGGGTGCAAAGCGGCATGTGGGAAAAGGCATCCTCAATACCTGACGTGACGGCATTAGCGGACGGTGAAGGCCAACTCGCTGAACTCTTTGGTGCTGAGACATCCGGCCACGCCATGCTGTACGACGCGTTCGGCAAATTGCTATTCGAAGGCGGCATCACGCCATCGCGGGGGCATCGCGGCAGTAACTCAGGCCGGGAACGGATTGTAAAACTCGCCATCGCGAGACAACCGGGGCGACCGCTGTCTGATATCGACCAAGTGGATAGCACTGAGGAAGTTGACGCCGAATCGACATGCGTTTTTGGCTGTCCCCTCTTTTCGCCACAGCAACGGCCTGCGACAGAGAATCTTCACGCGTTTTGGGATCGATGACCATGTCGTCAACTGTCGAGACATCAAAGGGAACTCGGGTCAAGCAACTATTTGACCAGCAGCAGCAAAGTGTTTGGCGATGGACCGATCGCAACTTTGGTTTCTTGATGGTCTTTCAGTTTCTGTTTGGTGTTTTCGCAGCGTTCACCATTTCGCCTGTCACTTGGCGGGGCGAGATCCCAGAGACTCATATTCACGTTTGGGCCGCTTTGTTACTTGGTGGCTTAATCACAAGCTTGCCGCTTTTTCTGGCCTTCGCCTATCCTGGGCGGAAGTTTACGCGACACATCATCGCGATTGGCCAAATGCTAATGGGCGCACTGCTGATCCATTTAATGGGTGGCCGCATTGAAACGCACTTCCATATCTTTGGCTCATTGGCGTTTCTCGCTTTCTATCGTGACTGGAAGGTGTTGATTACCGGCACACTGGTCGTTGCAGCAGACCACTTTCTACGTGGAATCTTCTGGCCACGATCTGTGTTTGGTATCACCTGGGAGGAACCCTTCCGCTGGCTAGAACACGTTGCATGGGTACTCTTCGAAGATTTATTTTTGTTGGTGTCCATCCATCAAGGAGTGCGTCAGTCCTGGACGCTTGCTCAGCGGCAAAATGATCTTGAAGTCGCCAAATCCGTCGTCGAGTCGGAGCGGGACCTATTTTTCGATCTGTCGGTGGATATGCTCTGTGTCGCCAACGTGGAAGGTCATTTTGTCAATGTCAATCCAATGTTCTCGGTCAAATTAGGTTACGAAACGAAGGAACTACTACAACAACCGGCGATCGATTTTGTTCATCTAGACGATCAAGCTGCTGCCGAAGACGCTTTTCGCGAACTTCAGCGAGGTCATGATCTGATCGACTTTGAAGCTCGTTGTCGCTGTCGCGATGGGCAGTTTCTTTGGCTTTCCTGGTCAGCGCGGACCCCTAGCGAAGACGGACTGATCTACGCTGTTGCCCGGGACGTAACCAATCGCAAGCGGGAAGCCCTGGCTCTTGAAGAAGCCAAGAAAAGTGCCGAACAGTCGCGGGCAACAGCGGAAGAGGCCAATCGCGCCAAGAGTGACTTCTTGGCGAATATGAGCCATGAAATTCGCACCCCAATGAATGCGGTCCTCGGGCTGACGGAACTGGTCTTGGAGACCGATCTAACAACATCGCAACGTGACTATCTGTCGACCGTTCTGGAATCCGGTGAAGCGTTGATGACGATCATCAATGAGATACTCGACTTTTCCAAGATCGAAGCTGGCAAGATTGAGTTGGAATTTGCACCATTCGAGCTCCGTGAAGTGGTGGGCGACATGATGAGGTCGCTAGCAGTGCGTGCTCATCGCAAGAATCTCGAGCTCGCATGGCACGCGGAGACCGAAGTCCCGCAATACATCATCGGAGATGCTGTGCGCTTACGTCAGATTCTGGTGAATCTCGCCGGGAATGCGATCAAATTCACTACACAAGGAGAGGTCATACTCGAAATTCAATGCACATCGAACGACGGAAAACACGTTGAGCTGGGCTTTCGAATACGGGATACCGGAATCGGGATTCCGGAAAACAAACTAAAGGCGATTTTCGAAAAGTTTGAACAAGCCGATCAATCCACTACACGTCGATTTGGGGGAACCGGACTGGGGCTTGCCATCGCCTCGCGGCTTGGAAAACTCATGGGAGGCCAGATCGAAGTGGAGAGTAAACTTGGTGAGGGTACGAATTTCTTTTTCAACTTACAATTTGAGATTGCTCCAACCCCCGAAAAGTCTGTTGCACAAAAGGATGTAAGACTGATTGACGGGCTGACCGCATTGATCGTTGACGATAATGCCACCAACCGACTAATTTTGCAGGACTTGACATCCCTCTGGCGAATGCGCCCGGTTATGGCCGAAAGCGGCAAGCAAGCCCTGAAGTTGCTGGAAGAGAAATCGCTACCAGATCAAAAGCCCATTGTCGTACTGACCGATGTTCATATGCCGGAAATGGATGGCTTCATGCTGGCAGAGCAGATTCGGAAACACGCAACCACGAACGAGATAGTGATCATTACCTTGACTTCGGGCGGATACATCGGCAGTGCCAAACAACCCGAAACTCTCGGGATCTCCGCCGAATTGTTGAAACCGGTGAAGCAGTCCGAACTATTGGATTCTATTCTGCAGGCCGTCAAGCCACTCGCAATCGAAAGTAACACCAAGACTTCGCAGACCACATCAACGAATTCGCCGATATCTGACAGTATCGCTGCGATGAAGATCTTGCTGGTAGAAGACGGATTGGTCAATCAAAAATTGGCGCTGGCAATGCTGGGCAAGTGGGGGCACGACGTCACAGTCGCCGAAAATGGAAAAGTTGCAGTTGAGCTGTGGGAATCGAATTCCTTCGATCTAATACTGATGGATCTCCAGATGCCAGTCATGGATGGCTTGACCGCAACAAAAGTAATTCGCAGCCTTGAGCGGGAACGTGGTGGACACATCCCCATCATTGCGATGACGGCCCATGCATTAAAAGGTGATCGAGAACGGTGCATCGCCGCAGGCATGGATGACTACCTTTCCAAGCCAGTTAGAAAGCAAACGCTCACAGATGTAATTCAATCGGTTGTGGGCGGTATAACTGGTCCCGCCGCGAACGAGCGAGATCAGCATTCGAATTAGCCCCTCTACCCTTTTCCAAAAAGAACGCCTTCGGCGGTGAACCGTTACCGTCTTCGATGCTGATTTCGCAACGATAACGCCCAAGAGCCGTGAATCTGCGTGGGAGCGACGGAGCCGGTTTACATTATTCGTATCGAACAAGCGACTGAAAAGGATCCACTGTAACAAAGCGGCTCCGGAGGATTTTGTATCCCCCACAAAACACAGTCGGCGTTTGAAGGACGCGCCGCTGCGCCTACAAAATGCACTGAGCCGCAAAGTTTTTCAAATTCTCGTGCCCCCGCATTCCCAGCATCCTGCAATTCCAGCAAGCGCTGACTGAGGGTTTTCGAGGTTAGACAAATCCCGCAGCAAACTTCGATGCAGTACCCCCAGTGCTCGTACAAAGCTGCTGTCGCGTTTTCGTAGTTCACGTATCGCCTTGCCCTGAAAAAATGTCGAAGTTCGCTCCAACTTGAAGCGATGATAAACGCCAAGCGGAAGCGAATTTTTCTGCCGGCGTGAAATGACGGTTCCCATTGTTCCACGGGAGCAGGGTTCGCCTGCGATACTCGATCCCCAACCGTTCGATGACAGTCACTTCGTAGCGGCGTATCCAATCGATAACGTCCAGTGTTAATGTGGCACAGGCGTGACGCTGTAAGATGGTGAGCGGATTCAGTATCGGCAAGTCTTCAACGGACCAGGGTGGTGACTCAAGCCTTGCTTGGGTCGTGTATTTCGGGCGAAATTCATAGCGAGGCAAGAAAACGCCACCGTGCTGTTGATCGCCGTAGAACACACAGAATCCGCGCAGCACCATACATCACCCCTCCGGCAATTCGAGTGTGAAAATACTGGCGCATTCCTTTCGGTCGGCGGGTGGATTCAAGCGACTTAAACCAATGGTGACCAACCAATTCCCTTCAGTACGCAGAATGTCACGCCCCCAACACCACGTCTGTTGATTCAACAAATCAATTGCATGACCGAGCGGTTCGGGGATGACCGATTCGTTGTTGAAACTCTTGATGGTCTCGCTTGTCAAAACTTAAGTTTACATGGTTCAGATCTCAATGAATCGCCGTCCTTTTTCATCGCCTCGCGGATGAAAAAGGACGGCGAAGTCGACTACTCGATGGTGGGCTCGCGGCGCTGCAAGGCGGCGATCAAGTGCTTCAGGGAGTCGTGGCCGGAGATCCGCCAGAAGCCTTTCTCCGCCGCCAGCAACGCGTAGGATACGCCAACAACTTGCCTGGTCGGTGTCCACTCGAAAATGTGTCACGCAACCTAACTTGCGGCGAGTGTTCAGGAACGAATTCTTGATGGCGTTGGTGCTCAGGAGCGAACAATGGAGCGTGTTGGGAACCTCCAGGCGATGTAACGCCGATAGGTCATCGCCCGCTTCATGCAAGCTCTTGAAGGCTTCCTCATTGATCAGCTGGAGAAACGCCCGTCGCTCTCCAAAAAATTCTTCCGCTGCCGCAAGACCCTGAACGCTTCGAAGTCGTGGAGGCTAGGTCTTTGCCACGCAGTTGTTCGATAAACTTGCTGCCCGCCTCTTGCCACAATC
>JARGNK010000148.1 GCA_029213145.1 Rubripirellula sp.
ATCGCCCGATCGACGCGGATCAGGCGGATGAGATTTTCGGAGGTGAGCAAGCCTCAACCCAGGAAGAAGCTCTGCAAGCCGAAAACCTCGACGCATGCTTCAAGCACTCATGGTAGGGCAGATTCGAGCGGACACTCACTCAGGTCAAGCGACCTTCAGCGGCCAGTTTCTCCAACAGCCTGGCTGACAAGGAGAAATGGCTCATTGTCAACCAGGAGACTCGCTCTAGCCGAATGTCCAGCAGTGCTACTTTGCCTTGCTTTTCGCAGCGGCCTTCTTTTTCGCTGGCTTAGGCTCTGCTTCGCCCTCAGATTGACTGTTGGCGGTTGCCTCAGAATCCTCACTTCCGTCCCCTTCTGCCGGAACCTCTTCAGCCGAATTTACCTCTTCCTTTGCAGCAGGCTTAGAAAGCTCCGTGATCGATCGGAAGTTTTGCATCGAAAACAATTGGGCGTGCAAGGCTTCCAAGCCTCCCGACTTATGAAGTTCGAGAACAGTATCATCCTCAAGCTCCCGCAGTTTCTTTGCATCGATGCCCTGGAAACCAGTTAGGTTGTTCACCTCACCAGAAGCCCATGTCACACTCGCCTGCATCGGAGTTAACAACCCGAGCTCTTTGATCTTCTTGCAAAATGCGGTAGTTGCCTGAAAACTCGCTTGGTAGCTTTGAAGGAACTCAATCACATTATTCAAGTACATTGTTTGGTTACCGTCCGCATCGAAAAAACGCTCTCCTTGACCGTCGCGGTTGAATCCGGGGCAGCTTTCATCGATGCACAAGGTGAGTGATTTACCATCATTCGTTCCTGCAAAAACAAATGGATATTGGCGGATGAATGCTGGGACGTACTTGGCCTGCCATTTACCATCTGCATCGACAAACAGGTTTTCTTGGGCGCGAGTGCCGATAATGGCATGAGGCAGGACTGCATCCTCACCCCCCGCGAACACAATTGGAAACTCTCCGCAGGCGTTAAAGAATTCGGTGATCAACAAGGGAACGGAATTGACTTTCTTGGCAAACCCGTAATCGCCGATTGGCTTGAAGGCCAAGTCACGGTGATTCTCTTTGCTTACAGCAGCAATATCCTGATAGAAAAGCATTTGTGTCGCCATCGAATTACGGTTCCCTTATTATTTTTGACGAATCGTTGAGTCTTGAATTTTATTGAGGCTTTGCAGCTACTTCAGTCACAGAAGCGGTCGAGTAAAAAGCCTTCAGCTGTATGTACACCAAACCTACGTTCACATGCGGTTCCGCTTCTATGGAACCCAGGGAACGACTGCGAAAATCGACCGGTCAGTCCAGTCCTATCGCTTATACCGGGGTATCGTGTACTCGATGCGATGACGCCGCTTGCAAAATTCGATTACCGGCAGGGGCTGAAAGACCGCAGCGGTCAGAAAAAGGTTCTTCGCGGTCACCAGTGCGCACTCGATCAACCGAGGCCGGTCTCTCAAATGCCTTCCTTGACCTTAGTGATTGAAACCACCGCAGCGATGGCGAGGGACACGAGCAGTGTACGGTTTCGATTCTCCGTTGACCGATCACTCGCAGGAACGCCCCCCCTCGCGGAGAACCGGTGCGCCACTGATAGAGATCGTCACTTTGCTAAACTAACGCATCCATGGGAAGCTCGAAGACCCGGGACGCCATCTTCACGAACCCAATCTGCCAACCCCTCTCCCTCAGCCGCCCCAATTCCCAGAATTTTCCTTATTGATGCAATCTGGTACAGTCCCAGGTCGATAAGGCTGGTAAGCGGTCTTCAGATTGAAACCTTTCTTATGGATGAAGACAAAATACATTCTTCTTTCGATTGCGTCTTGCTCCTGTATTCACCCAAGTTGCCAAGGTGGGGAGCTCTCGAAATTTGGGTTGGGTAAACTGAAACCGACTGCCAAATCGAGCGCCGAGAAGATAAGGGGCTTGGAGATTTTCGCGACGGAGTCAGTTTATCTTGGTTCAACGAGAATTGGAAATTGCAATCTGGCGAGTTGAACAAAATGGTGGCATCGTGCCGATAGTTCTGGCATCCTGCCAGAAAGGTTTTTCGCGTTGCGGAAACATCGAAGGGAATAGGGCGGCATCAAGCGACACCGCCCTCTTCCCTTCGACATTTCACTTGGCATAACGCTCGGGTTGGTCCTCACCAGAGCCCTATCCTCCGACCAAGCTGACTCAGCTTCTCAAATCAACTCGCCAGTGCAAGTGATTTGTCGTTCGATTTGCCTCGACGTCGAACACGAGCTTCTTCAAGTTTGCGATTCCGCTCAGCGTGAATTTGATCGCCCAGTCCACACAGGCATTCAGCCGGTGTGATGTAGCCAATCTCGCTATGCAGTCGAACCTCGTCGTAATGCTTCACGCATGCCGAGATTTGACGCATCGCCTCTTCGCAAGTGCGAGGACAAGTCGGTCGAATGCACTCCTTTTTGATGGTTCCGTGAAAACGCTCCAGCTTGCCGTTGCTCTGCGGGTAATAGGGACTGGTGGTCACGGGTGTCATGTCACTGAAACACACAAACGCTTTGAAGTCCTTCGCGATGAACTGGGGCGCGATGAACTGGGGCCCGTTGTCGCTGATGATCCTCGGCCTCACGCCGGGATGTTTTTCCAATGCTGCTTGGCAAACAATCTCGACATCCACTTCGGTCATCGACTCGCGAAGATCAAAGTGAACGATGTAGCGACTGTAGCCGTCGAGCACCGTAATCAAGTAGTAAAACGTACCGTCGACGTTGAGATACGAAATATCGACACGCCAATGATCGTGCGGTTTTTCGGCTGCTTGAATCCGTTTCCCTTGGAAGATGAACTGGCCGTCCAGTCGGCCCACCGCTTTGAGTACGCGATAGACCGTCGAAGGACTCACCGCAACAATATCATCATCGGGCATCATGAACGTCAGCCTTCGGTACCCTTCTAGTGGATTGCGGTCGTGGAAGCCGACGATTGCTTGGCGTTCTCAGTCTTCCAGCCACCAATCCCGGGCGGATTTGGCCGTTGTGTTCGTTGATTTGTCCGTCGCGTTTCTTCCAGTGCTGAAACTTGTTCTCCACCAAGTCGAGCCAGGTCAGCAGTTGTTTAGCCGACGGCTCAGGCCGTTGCTTCCATGACTGGATGTAATCGACGATTTGGTCTCTCGTGTCATGGGGAGCTCGGCGACCGCTCAGATCGCCCCTTTTTCTTTTTTTGAGCGGATGTTTTCCTCCATCAGCTCGGAGATGAGTTCATTCTTGGAGTCCAGCTTCTCTCGCAGTTGCTGGATCATTGCGTCCTGCTTGGAAACCTGGGCCTTGGCTGCTCGTGGTGAGCCAAACAGTTGCTCAAGTTGAGCCAGCGCTGTGTTGAGCCAGCGCTGTGTTGATCCAGTTGTGTTGATCCAGTTGTGAACCATGGTTGGCTGGACATCGAGATCATTAGCGATCTGCAAGACGGGGACACCATCCTTCAAATGCCTGCGGACTGCATCAGCCTTTTCGGTGTCACTAAACGAACGTCGCTTCTTTCGGGGCCTTGGAATCCTCCTGGGGAGGTGAAGTTATCTCACAGGAGGCAAAATTCCAATTCCATGAGAGGCAAGACAGGGGTCGAGTCCCAGTACCAAGCAAATCACGCTGTTTTTAGATCAGTCCAGAAACAGCGTTTTTTTTGCCTGCATCTGTTAGATGCAGATCCGGCATAAGACTGAAATGTCGTGGTCCCTATGCCCGCTGGCCAGCTTACCCAAAGGGAACAAATCGGCACGCATGCGGATGGTTATGGCCTCGTCTCACAACCGCCCAGGATTCACGACACTTTCGTCACAAACCCAATCGTCAACCAACCTCCAAGGTGGTGACACCGTAGATACAAGCTTCGTCTAGCCTCGGCGGCGAACCATAGTACATCCTGACACAACCAAACACCTCTACCATGTCATATTTCTGGCACAGTAGCTTTCCATGCGGGTTGTAGTCAGGTACATCGATAAAGATTGGAATCTCGCCCTGCTCGAGGTAAGAAGCCGCTTCAACTTGAAGAGCTTGGAACAGACAATCGGCGACTTTAAGGGAATCAGCGAACAGTGGCCCGATCCGCCAACCTGTTGTACACGGTCGCATGACGGCAAATCCCTTGAGTTGGTTTCGATCCATATAGCCAAGTGAGATTGCAGAAGTTTGTTCAATCCAGTCTGACAAAAACCGGGCCCGGCTAGCTGGAAAACATTTTGCGTCATAGTCGGTAACGATTTCAAAATCGACCTGCCTCAGATCCACCACAGCATGATTCCGAGCAGCATCCTGTTTCGTTTTGGAAAGTCGAAACCGACGATGATGTGAATACTGCTCAAAACCACCTTTTTCATAAAATGGAACCATGTCGTAGACGCCATCCAATCCAATCGTTGCATCGGCAGTCAGCTTTGAAAGCAGTGTGTCGCGTCTCGCATACCACAGCTCCCTCCCCAATCCATTGCCACGATGGGCTTCATCAACAATGAACAGGCCCATGAATCCGAACGAAGGACTGTGACGGATAATCGCGCCGCCTCCGATAAAGTGTCCGTCTTCGGCCTCCAATGCAAGGAAACCCTCCGGATCCAAGTCCCAATAACACCTCGCATCATGCTGCCCAGGTTCCCATCCTTCCCGTTCAGCCCAGGCGACAAGCTGCTGCAATTCGCATTGCTTCATCAATCGAATTTGGTGCATGGCGGTTCTTATTTTAAAGAAGGGACTACTTCAGCAGAATCTTTTTGTCATGAAAGGACTGAAAACAAGAGTATAGAGAATGTCCCCCCCGCGATTGATTGCTTACAGAATCGAATAAGCCCAAACCATACCGAGAACATGATCGAACGCAGATTCGCCAATGTTTGTGATGTAGGTAATCAGGGTCACTCCAAAAGTTGAACATTCCCACGATCCGCATCACCGCATCGTGTCTGCAGGATAGCCTGGATATCCAAATGCTCACTTGACGCGCAGTGGCTTCATGGAGCAATCTTTGCCGCGATTCCGATTTGCGACCCAACCGCATCAGCCGCAATGAACTGCTACCCCATATCACCAGCTAGTTTGCCGAAGAAGTAAACCATGAAAGAATGTGAGACGACGGTACGCGTCCGCTACGAAGACGCAGACCCGATGGGATTTCTGCACCACGCCAAGTATTTTTCGTACTTTGAAATCGGACGAACGGAGCTATTCCGGCAGTCGGGCGGGAATTATCGGCAAATGGAGGAGTCGGGCCTGTTTGTCGTGGTTGTCAGAGCAGAATGTCGCTTCTCCAAACCGGCGCGGTACGACGATGTCCTCACCATTCATACAAAACTCGCCAAACTCTCCATGGCCAAGATCGAGCACGAGTACATCGCTTCACGAAGTGATGAAATCCTTGCCAAGGGGACCGTCACCTTGGCCGTCGTTGACCGCGACGGCCGAGTCCAACCGATACCCGATTGGATTCAAGAGCTTTACTAGAGGTGATTGAGCAGGAACGGAAATTCACTGAACACAGATCGCCGAAACCCATCTAATGGATGAACTGGACTTGCAGGGCTCACAGCGAGCCAAATGATTGCCAATGTGAAAAATTCACTCCCCTCCTCGATTGCCAAATCATCGCGATACAATTTGCACAGAATGAACCAATATTTCGAGATTGATCTGGTCGCAATTCCTGTCTGGCACGAATAATAACGCGGATTGCTTCTCACCCATTACCGAAAAGCGAACGCTGCTACTTATCCCCAAGAGAACCCCATGTTTCGTCTTAGTTTGACATTGTCTCTGGCGTTATTTCCCTGCTTCGTGGTCTGCGCTGATTGGCCGGAATTCCTCGGTGGTGTAGCAAGACAAGAGGCGTTGGATTTTGATCCTCCGCTGAAGTGGTCACCAGAGCGATCGATCGCTTGGACCGTGACACTCCCCGGTCACGGGCAATCAAGTCCAATCCTAGTCGGGAATCGAATCTACATCACAGCTGTAGATGGTCCGATGAAGGAAACGAATATTGTTGGTTGTTATGACCTGGAAACCGGCAAGGAACAGTGGCAAAAACGATTCACCAGCAGCTTGCAAGTAAAGAATGATTTCTACACCAGCCGTGCGGCTCCCACCGCAGTTGCCGACTCGAGTGGCGTAACAGCTTTTTTCGAAAGCGGAAATTTAATCTCCTTGGACACCAACGGGGAGGTTCGTTGGCAGCGTGATTTGATTGCAGATTACGGGCGATATGAAGGACGCTTTGGGCTGGGTGGATCCCTTACCCAGCATGGCGATATGATTTTTGTTTTGGCTGATAACGAAGGCCCCGCGTATCTCGCCGCATTTGACAAAAAGACTGGGGAGACCGTTTGGAAAACAGATCGCGAAAGCCGCACCGCTTGGAGTTCACCAATGATGGTGATGGTAAACGGTACACCCCAGATTGTTGTTTCCGCTTCGGGAACAGTCGATGGCTATGATGCCAAAACGGGCAAAGCACTGTGGAGTAACAACGAAGTTGGCGGGAATACGGTTGCGTCACCACTACCCGTTGGTGACGGCCAATTCCTGATCGGAGCCTCGCCCGGACGGGGCGGCGAGAACACTGAAGGCGCAAAACAATCCAATTTGCTGATGCATGTGACAAACACAGATTCCGTTGACAGCCCCAACGTGGTTTGGCGGAATACCCAAGCTACAAGTTCATTCGGTTCACCCATCATGCATGAAGGCTACGCTTACTACACCAACCGTGCTGGTGTGGTTTATTGCATTGATGGTAAGACTGGCGAAACGGCCTATACGAGCCGGCTAGCGGAAAGCAATTGGGCGACTCCGATCGGCATCAAAGACCGCGTCTATGTCTTTGGCAAGGATGGAACAACAACTGTCTTGCAAGCTGGACCAGAGAAAAAGGTACTTGCGGAAAATCGCTTATGGGTATCAGCAGCCAATGGTGGTGGCGGCGGCCGCGGAGGCTTTGGCGGTGAAATCCAGTACGGTGTCGCACCAACACCTCATGGATTCGTCATCCGCACCGGAACGCGGCTGTTCTTGGTTGGGAAACCTTAGGCAATTCCCCAGCTAGCAGTCATATCAACGTGCAGGTTTGATTCGGATTCGACGATATTCGATCTGTCCACGATCGCCCTCCAATCCGATCGGGCCTGTCGCCGGTAATTTCAGCGCTGCTTCAATCACTTCGCCGTTGCAAGTGCAGTGCGCGACCGAATCCTTGACCGTGACCACGAGCTCGTTCCACTCACCCGGCCGATAGCTTTTAAGTTGTTTGTAGGGGCCAGCCAATAAATAATCACGGCATT
This sequence comes from Rubripirellula sp., assembly GCA_029213145.1. Lineage (GTDB taxonomy): Bacteria > Planctomycetota > Planctomycetia > Pirellulales > Pirellulaceae > Rubripirellula. The sequence goes on from JARGNK010000148.1 coordinate 7,299, forward strand.
GCAACTGCGGCTCGCGAAGGAAAACTCCGCTATCGGCGTTTGGCGTCGCGCGGAATTCGAGCTTTAGTGTGAAATCGCTCGGAAACTCTCGCTGTGTCCACAGCTGCTGGATCTTACGGCCTTCCGGAGGCGTGGTGACAATCAATCGCCCGTGCTTGGCAACGTATCGACCATCGCGGCTGGCCACTTCGCCATCCAAGGCGATCGGCTCTTCCACGATTGGCCAAACGGGTGCTGTATCTGGATTCCGACCGAGCCAATTTTTGCGTGACTTCAGCATTTTCGGAGAGGTTGGCCGAAATCCCCATCCAGTCAAGTCATACCCATTAAACAAGCTTTCATAACCCGCCTCTAACTCGAAGGTATCAGCAGCTGATTCAACAAATCCAAGGGTTGCAAAGATAGGCCATATCGCAGCTTTCCATTTTGCATAACCTGCTGCATTTGGATGCAACAAGTCGGGAAACTCTTCTTTCTTTGCATCTCCCGCTTCGTTCGCAAACAACGTCCATGTATCGACGATTGTGATTTGTGGGTCGCCTTTCACACTCTCAGCAACGAGGGAATTAAGTTGCTTGATCTTTTCGGCAGGCCGACTCTTCGAGCTGCTACTAGGGAAAACTTGACAAATGACAATCGGCAGGTCACTGCGGTGCGATTTCAAGCGGTCCAGGATCAATCGAATGTTACTCGCGATGGTCTTTGGTTCGGCTTTCTCTTCCAAGTCATTGGTTCCCATCAGCATCACGACCGCTGCTGGATTCACACTCAGGACATCTTCTTCCAATCGAATCAACATGCCCCGAGTCGTATCACCACTAATTCCTCGGTTGGCAACTTTCATCGGTGCCAAATCCCCTCGGAAATCTTCACCCCAGCCCTGAGTAATGGAGTCCCCTAGAAAGACGACTGCCCCATTCTCTGCGGCAGCTCGCTTGGCAAAATCGGAGCGTCGTTTTACCCACAAATTCTTGAACCAATCATATCGGCGAATGGGCCCAAACCCTGGCAATCCCTCATCGGATTCGGGTATTGCAAACTGACTCGTCGCGCGATCCTGAGCGGAGATCCGATTTGGCGGAAGCCAGGCAGTTACCAATAAACAGACGATCAAGACTATCGAGCGGCGAGCAAAGAACATCAGACATCCCGTGAAACCGTGTCAGAACCGTCCCCCAACTGGGTCGGCAGCCCCTACAGCATAAATGAACTGACTCGCCATTTCGCAGTCAGAGCAACGCTTTGAACCAAAAACCTTTCCCCATCACGCCAAGGCTTACACGCGATCGTGCCCAACCCTCGCTGCCCGATCAATGCTAGGATGGAGGCACTCTGTAGCTCTGCTCCATCGCGGATGAAACCGATCATGAATTCAGCGATTTTTCGTTACTTATTGATCCTGTTCGCTAGCGCCATTTCGAACGTCGTCGTGGCGGCCGAGAATTTCCGGCTACTGCAAACATCAATTCAACAGCACTGCCTGGATTGCCACGGTATTGATGGCGAAGGTGATGTAAATTTGCTCGCTCTAAAAAACGCCAGCGATGCCCAAGCTCAGCCAGCTCTGATCAAAGACGTAATCGCCGTTCTTCGAGATCGGCGTATGCCTCCGGAAACCGAGCCGCCTCTTGCTGATCCGGTGCGCCAAAAATTGATCGCGATGCTCCAATCGGTTCAGGCCGAGGTGCTGCATAACTACCCCTTCGAGCCTATTCCAATTCGCCGTATGAATCGATTTCAGTACAACAACGCAGTCGTTGATCTGCTCGGACTCGATCGTGACATCTTCCAGCTGAATGAACGCCTCCTTCGCCGCCGAGAGGATTATTTCAAGCCTGAAACCAAGAAGATGCCAGACCAAGTACGAATCTCCTCTCGACCGCTCAGTAAAGACATCGACAATGAACGCCCAGAAGGTTTCCGAGGCGTTGCACCGTTTCCACAAGACAAGCGAGCTGAACACGGATTCGATAACCAAGGCGATCACTTGACCCTTTCACCACTGCTGATGGAATCGTTTTTGCAGCTGAGCCGGACAGTTTCTGAGAGCCCCGACCTGAACCCGCAAGAATGCCGTCAATGGAATCACTTGCTTGCTTCGCCGCCACCAGAAGCAGACCAGGCAGAAGTCCTAAGATCAAGATTGGAGCAATTTCTCCGCCGAGCATTCCGCCGCCGAATCGATCCCCAAACGCTCGACCAGTTCGTCGAGTTTACGGAAGGCCAATTGCAGGCGGGTCAAACTTTTGAGCAATCGATGAGAATGGCGATCGGCATCATTATCGGCATGCCAGACTTCCTCTATTTGTACGAAGAGAAGCTCGCCAACAAGACAGACAATAAGACGAGTGGCCGACAACCCATCAATGACTTTGAACTGGCGACACGATTAGCTCAATTCTTCTGGAGCAGCATCCCAGACGATGCACTCCTCGATTTAGCTGAGACGAATCAACTGAGCCAGCCAAAAATCCTGCGCATGCAAATCGAGCGTATGATGAACGATCGGAGATCTGCGCGATTTTGCGACAATTTCCCAAGCCAATGGCTGCAGTTGGATCGGTTGATCACCTCGATTCCCGATCCAGAGAAGTTTCCGTACTTCTATTACCACGGTTACCGCACCAGCATGCATATGATCTCTGAGCCATTGCTGCTGTTTGAAACTATCTTTGTCGAAGATCGAACGATTATGGATCTATTGAATCCATCCTACACTTGGCAAAGTGATATGCTGAAAGCCAATTACGAGGGCCATTCAAACGTGGGAAAAGATGTACAAGTTCAGGTCTTTCGAAGGATTGCTTTGAACGACCCACGTCGAGGTGGTGTGATTACCAACGCGGCCGTGATGACGATGACATCGACTCCATCCCGCACGCAACCGATCACGCGTGGAGCGTGGGTCAACGAAGTGATCTTTAATGATCCACCCGAACCACCCCCTGCCGATGTTCCGTCCCTGCCAGAAGCCAATACAAAAGAAATTGCTGAACTCACCATTCGTGAACGGCTAGCAATCCACCGTCAACGAGCCGACTGTGCCGGCTGCCACAATCAGATTGACCCACTCGGATTTGCATTAGAGAATTATGGACCAACCGGTGTTTGGAGAGATCAGTATGAAAATGAGCGAGATGTTGATCCGAGTGGAACACTCTTCAATCAACACCGCTTCGAAACAGCGATTGAATTCAAGCAACTATTAGTCCGCGAGAAACAACGTTTCATCCGAGCCTTTGTCGCTCACCTACTGACGTATGCACTCGGCCGCGAACTCGGACCTGCTGATTGGCCAACTCTGGACAGTATCACAAACAAAGCTCTGGCCGGTGAAGACACCATGCGCACGATCATGATGAACGTGGCACTTAGCGACTCGTTCATGCACAAGAATGCCCAGGACCTTTAACATGTATCCACCGCAAAACCGAAGCGTATCACGGCGTCGATTCTTACTTGGCACCAGTGGATCGATGATGAGCCTACCTTGGCTTGCCAGTTACCCCAATCATTGCCGCGGCGCAGAATCTGACCTGACAACGCCAGCCCAGCGTATCGCTTTCTTTTACTTGCCCAACGGAATCACCCGACGTGGTTTCTTCCCGGGTGAAAGCGATCGTCCCATCCCACAATTTGCCGGACAAAACAATGTCTGGCGATTCGAAGGCAAGCAGGTTCCCCCCGGCGTCCACCCGCTTACCCTTTCACCAACGCTCGCATCTCTTCACGCGATGCGCGAAAAAATCGCTTTGGTCACCGGGCTCGACCGAACCTTTCAGCATGGCACTGATTCCCACGCCCAAGCCGCCTCTTGCTTTTTGACCAGCGTCGCTCCATTCGAGGTGCAGAACTCGGCGTATCCGCTGGCAAGGACACTCGATCATATTGCCGCCGATTCGATTGGCGACACTACACCCTATTCAACACTCGAATTAAGTTGCAACGATCACAAGAACAACATCGAATCGATTTACTTTGACAACATGTCTTGGTATGGAACTGGACACGTTGCGCCATCGATGCGAAATCCTCGAAAGGTGTATGACCGTTTGTTCGGGACACGTTCCGAAGCAAGCTCTCGTAACATCACGGACTTGGCGTTGGAGAACGCGAAACGACTTCGAAATCGCCTCAGTTCAGGTGACCAACAGAAGTTTTCTGAGTACTTCGAAGCAGTCCGCACCATTGAAACACGAATGGACAAAATCGAGTCGATGAAGTTGGCACTCGCGGCAGAGCGAATCGAGCGACCGGAGGAGCACCTGCCAAGGAATGAATACATACAGCTAATGGGAGATCTATTGGTGACAGCCCTTCAGACAGGTATTACCAATGTGGCGACTCTGATGGTGGGGCCCGAACGCTGGACGACGCCGACGAACTGGGAGGGCATCCTAGACAAACCCCATAGCCACCACGCGATGACGCATAATCCTCAAGAACACGTCGAAAATCTGCTCAAGCTCGATTACTACCACGTTTCAGTATTCGCCAATTTGATCGCAAGAATGGATCAGATCGAGGAAGCAAATGGAACCACGCTACTCGACAATACAATCTTCACCCTCGGCGCAGGAATGGGCGATGGAACCACCCATCAATACAACGACTTACCACTGGTCGTTGCGGGCGGCGGTGGGGGCACGCTGCAACTAGGCAAGCACATCCACTGCAAGCCGGGAACGCCGTTAGCCAATCTCTGGTTGACGCAATTGAAGTGCCTTGGCATTGACCGTCAGCAATACGCCGATAGCACGGGCACCATGTCCGAGATCATGGTGTAATCAAAGCAATTCACCTTCGCACCGAGTTTCGGATGCAGCTTTATCGCCGCGACCACCCCCTGCTCGATTGTCAATCGTTCACTGCGGCGGCTTTAACCTTGCCAATTGGTTTGCACACCCTGTTGCTTCAGGAAATTCTGAAAATCAGCTAAATGGTTGTCATTCGCATGAATCTCATGCGGTGTTCGAGCAAGACCGATGGCATGGCTGACAAGACAACCAGCGGCTTCACCAATCCCCCACTCCACCGGATGCAGCCGATAGCACCCCGATGTGATGTGCGTCGTGCCGATATTCTTATTCGCCGGCACCAAGTTTTTCAGCCGCACCGGGAGCAGAGAGCCAAGCGGAATCTGAAAACGCAACGATTCAAAATCGATATAGTTATCGCCGCCTGTACTCGGGTGTAAGTCGATCGGATAACTACCGACCCCCACTGAATCCTTAAACTCAGCAGCCTTCACTTTCTCCGGAGCATCACCGGTGACAAGACAACGCTGCTCCACACCGACATGTTCTTCCAAGACTGTAAAGACTGCTTTGATGCGGCGTGATTCGCGAACATACGGTGACTTCGCAAGACCATCCTTCGTGCCCATCACATCGGCGCGAAGTCGCAATCCGGGAAACCCTGTTCCACCGTCAGTCCGCGGCGCTTCTGTCTGCAACCAATACAGAAGCGACAAGCTCAATTGCTTGGCTCGATCGACATGGATCGCCGCTTCTTGGTCGGGAACATCAATCAAATTCCCTAGGAAATAATCATGTTGTGGCCAATTAATCAGGCTGATATCACTGTCAAAATGCTGCGGCACGAACAAGGAGGCATCGATGATACGCCGATATCGCCACAGATTCATCGCACCACCCGATGAAGAACCACCAAGCGGATCAAACCCAAGACGTTTTGGTTTTCCAGATCGTGGATGTGTGTAAGTAAAATCGAGCAGCCGGCCCGGCCAAGGTGGCGTCAATTTTGGAACAAACGGCCTCCAAAAATCGTACTCCCGCGGACGATCGATCGTATGGTTTTCTCCCTTCAAATGATCAACGGCAAAGCACATCGTAAAGGCTTGTTGGTTACTTGGATTTGCCACGTCTGCCGCGTGCAACTCACCCGTGTCGGATCGAGCCTCCGACCCGGTGACATATTCGGTGTCGGTTAACGGCAGCAAATCACCCAACTCCGTCGAATCGATAAAGTAAGGCGCGACCAGAATTTTCTGGCTGCCACTCTCTTTATCCCGAACCGTGATTGCCTGGACGCGATCACCGATCACTTCGGCTGCTACCGGCTCGTGCCGCAGTAAGATCTTGAGTTGCCCAGATTCCTCGTATGGCTTCAACCACTGTTGCAGAACTGCCAATGACACACGCGGCTCACAACAGAGACGAGAAACAATCCCGTTCCCAGGATTCAAATTCGCTCGGCCACGAGCGGAATCGACCAATGGATAATGATCTTTGTAGTACTGGCGAATTCGCGAACGCAAGTCACGATAGGACTGGTTCGCGCCTGCTGTTTCGATCCAGCGATGTTCATCCGGCGGTACACCCTGACTGGTCAGCTGTCCGCCAATCCAATCCGTTGATTCAGTCATCACAACCCGCAAGCCGTTCCGCAAGGCAGAAATCGCCGCGGCACAACCTCCCAAGCCACCGCCCACGATGACTAGCTGACAACGACTTTCTTCACCGCCATGAACGTTTGGTAGCGCCGCTGAAGCGACTGCGATCCCCACGGTCGAACCAAATCTCCGTCGATGAATTTCGGGAATAGCCATCAAAACAACTCCGGTGCAACCAATGAATGCTGAAACTTTGAAACGGCAGGGAGATCCATCTGCGGTGTAGGCCTTTACAGACTGGCAAGTCGACTAGTTTACCGTTCCTGCGTCGAAATTGAATCCTTATCTTCGTGCAACAAATACGGCGAACTGTCAGCCGCCGTGCTCCGAAAAAACGTCGCCTTGGGAATGCTCGGAGAACTGGCTGCGGTTCCCCGATCCGAACAAAACCGAAACGTCCGATGCTAGACGCATCACCGAGGACATTCTTCCAGAAAACATCTTTATCCCGGTAGCACGCCAATCGTTTTTCGCACCAAGCTGACCTATTTGATGCAGATTTTGCCTTGAATCTTAACACCGTCAGCCCACGCACCAATTTGTCCGAGAAACCAAACATTAGGCGCCGAATGATCAAGTTGAATACGTTTCGGACTGATTCTGACGGACGTCAATCCAGCTGCTAAGATAGCGGTTCGATGTTTCTCAAAATTCAAAAGAGCTACCCATGCCATCTACTGTCATTCGATTTCTAGCGACCTTGATCTTGTTACTGGGATTTCACTTAACTGGATCAAACGCAAACGCGGAATCAAGTGATGGGCCAAATGTTCTGTTACTAATCACGGATGAACATAACTTTCGGACATTGGGATGTTACCGAGAGCAAATGCCACGAGAGCAGGCGGAGATGTGGGGAGCAGGCGTTATTGTGCCGACACCCAACCTCGATCGAATCGCGAAAGAAGGCGTAATTTGCACGCGGGCTTATGCGACTTCACCGGTCTGCTCGCCCTGTCGAGCCGCCATGATTACCGGTCGCTATCCACACGTGGCGGGAGTTCCGACGAACAATTTCATTTTAGATCGGTCGATCCCCACACTTGCTGATCGCCTGAACGAGGCCGGTTACCGCACCACATTTATTGGAAAATGGCATCTTGGCGGAACCGGCAAACCAGAGTGGGCTCCCAAAGTGGATGGCGGGTTCCAATTCACCCAATACATGTTCAATCGCGGGCATTGGAAAAACTTCGATATCCAAAATGGCAAGCCACGGATTGGAGCTCAGAAGAACGGAGCCCCGACCTACGATGTTGCTGGGGCAGACAAAGAGTCCTTCTCGACCGACTGGTTAACGAACCGGGCAATCGAATTCGTTACCGATCGCGAGGAGAAGAAACCGTTCTTCGCGGTTGTCAGCTATCCAGATCCTCACGGCCCAAATACGGTTCGCCCACCATACGATCACCGATTCGATGATTTGCGGTTTGCGGCACCACGCACCTACAAGACTGACATCCCAGCACCCAAGTGGCTTGGGGCCGGAAAAAAACATCCCGTGTTTCGAGGCGAAGACATGTCTCGTTACTTCGGCATGGTCCAATGCATTGACGACAATATTGGACGTCTAATCGATGAACTTGCCGCAGCAGATCGCCTAGACAATACACTGATCATCATGACGAGCGATCATGGCGACCTGTGTTACGAACACGATCGACAAAACAAGGGAAACCCATATGAAGGATCCGCCCGCGTACCCATGATCGTTCGATACCCAGGCAAAGTTCGCAGTGGCCAGGTTTACGAACATCCAGTTGGAACCGTCGATGTGACCCCAACCGTAATGGGTCTATTAGATCTTCCCGCTGATCCGAACGACCAGGGCATCGATCTCTCGGATACCTTTGTCGATGTCACGACGGAGAAAACCCGTGAACAGAACCCACCAATTATCTTTCTGAGAAATTCTGGCACAAACGCTCAATGGGTCGCTGCGGTCGATCATCGCTACAAATTAATTTTGTCAATCAACGACACGCCTTGGCTGTTCGATGCCGAACAGGACCCCGATGAATTGCTGAACTTCTTTCGGCGACCGGGCACCAAGGAAGTGGCTGTACGACTGGCAAAAGCACTGCGCGAGTATGGCAGCAAGCATGACGATCCCTATCTGCAAAACCCAGCGATCGCCTCCTCGTTGGCAAGTATCCTTGGCGAGTAAACAATAACGTCGGGCAATGAAAACCGAAGCATTGAATGTCAGGGGAACAGGCAACCGATCATGTTTGCTTGACAGTTTCCCTGCTCGTTCGGTTCTCAAGCATTCAGCCGCCGCGACAGGCATAGGCGATTCTAGATTTTCTCAGTCAAGCCTGAATACCATCAAGGTTTTCATGAGCTTGACTGCTATCAAACGTTGAAGCGATTGATTGGGCGACGACTCTCAGCGTGCCCAAAATCAGCTTTGCGTGAGCCATTGCGATTACATGCTGGCTCGATTTCCAAAGCCAGAGGCCTAGCCCCGATAATTATCCAACTGTCAGGCTCATCGAGCAGGCTTCTTACAATTTGCGCCAGCGATGGTAAGCTTCTCGATCTGAACTCTCGATTTTCGCCACCGATTTTCTTCAAAAGGTCCTTTTCCGTATGAACGGCAAAGAAGCGATCCATGCATCCGCTAACTTCAGTGACCTCGTCCTAAAAAGTTACATCAGCGATTTGGATGACGGTGAGCTCATGACTCGCCCTGGTGAAGGATGTAATCACTTGGCTTGGCAGCTTGGGCATTTAATTGCATCCGAAGTCCACATACTCAATAGCGTCGCACCCGGAAAAGCAATTGAGCTTCCAGAAGGCTTTAGCGAGGCACACAGCAAGGAAACCTGTACAAGCGACGATGCAGCTGATTTTGGCAAGAAGCAAGACTACATCGACTTGTATGAACAGATTCGCCAAGCGACAAATGCTGCACTAAACGCTGCAACCGATAGCGATTTAGCGGCACCGGCTCCTGAGTCCTTTCGGTCTTTTTGCCCCACCGTTGCCGACGTTTACATCCTGATGGCATCGCATCCAATGATGCATGCAGGACAGTTTGCAGTGGCTAGACGCAAGATCGGTAAACCAATCTTGATGTAAACGGGCATCGACTAGTCGAGCATAGTGACGCAGCCGGAAGACGCCGATTAGCGAATTGAATCATTCGTCTGCCGCTAATACAAAATCGGCCAACAGAGTGAGATGTTCGCTAAACACTTCACTGGATAAGTAGGATGTCCCAAGCGGAAGTTTCAGCTGTCCGATCTTCGGACTCCCGTCGAAGTAACTAACCCATCGGCCTTCCGCATCGAGTGCGGCAACGATGTCTCGAACCTCTTGTGACAACTGAGTTCGGGATCTTTCGCTGCTCGGTGCCTGACCTGAGCGAACACGATCATACATTTGCTCAAGTTTGGGCAGCTGAGATGCTGATTTCCATCCATAATGAGTCGGCAGGTTCGCATCTGTGTAGGTCAGTTCATAACGCTCGCCCCGGCGTTTCATGAACAGAGGACGATTCGACCGCAATTCGTAAAATCTCGCGAATTGCCCATCCGGCAACCGTGAACGACCCAACCACGCAATCGCGGACGGAATCGGTGCTAAATATTTCTCATCACCAGTGGCGTGAGCAATCGTCATTAAAGTCTGGATAACTTCCTGGGTTTCATCACTTGCAACCGCAGGTGGCTCAAACTTCCGCGCCCAGGTCGGCTGCATGTCGACGTTGTACTGCTGAGCCCAGCCGGGTTGCGGCTCCGGCATTTGCGCCAGCAAAAGAAAATCGCCAAGCCTCCGCAGGGTTGTTGCATACCGATCATCACCATAGGTCTCGTGCGCAGCAATCAATACCTCTGCAACGTACCCGGTCACATTGTCATTCAGCGTGTACATATCCCAGTACTGCTTGATGCGACCTTCGGTCCGCCAGTCGTAATTTGGATAGTTGGCCTTGACGATCGGCCGCTGCTCAACAGGGCGTGTCCACACTTGCGGAAATCCGCCATTGGGGAATTGAGCCGCAAGAAGAGACTCAAGCGCGATCATGGCCGCTTTGTGGATCGCTTGATCTTGGAACTGAAGAGCCGAATCAAGGTGAATCAGACAGAGAATCGCTGACTGAGTCTGACCGTCATCGAGTGAAGAGTTGTTTTTTCCTCGTTTGC
>JARGNK010000149.1 GCA_029213145.1 Rubripirellula sp.
TGAGCGGGGGGCGCCGGGTAACCGGCGTCCCTACCGCGACGGTTCCTTTCGGGGAGCCCCATTGACGCAGTTCTACCGAGAAAGCAATTCCAAGACGCTCTTGGAATCTGCTCTTGACCCAAGCTAAGACCGTCGTTGATCACTTAGTTGATCAAACGAACGGACCCTAGCCTGTTGAAGAAAGCATCACGGAGCAAATGTCCCTCGTCTTCATCCCTTTCGACCGCAATGCTGAGAATCCGGACATTCCCATTTTTTGGCAATTGGATCGAAGTAAGTCGTTTGCCGGTCGGCACTTGGTACGAGTACTCGAAGAGATAGGTGCTCTTGAGCGATAAATTCCCCTCCGAGGTTATTTGGTGATCCATCAATCCAACGACGCGCTCGCCTGGGAATGCCTTGGAGTGGATCCAATCGCTGAACGACTGCGTCCAGGTTTCTGTCGAACCATCGCTGAACCCCAGGATAATTTCCTGGCGTACTTGATCTCCGAATACCGCCGCGCCCAGCAGGCGAACCTCGTTCGTGGTCGCGTGACTGGTCGTATCGATGACCTGTCCCACGCTAGCGATGGTGTTGAGTGCTCCAGGCTGGATCGACCATTGATTTTCGACCGACAAAACGCTTTGCAGTGAATCACGATCATACGCGTTGCCACTCGCGTCGAATCCCGATTTGGCGTAGTACTTGGTTCCCGCAGTCGCAACACCGGTGGAGTTGTACGGAGAATTACTCGACGTCACGTTCACTCCCATCAAGACAACGTATTGATGGCTGGGCAGACCAATCGACGTCAGAGCCTTGCCGACCGGTAGTGCATAGGTGTAGCGGAAAACATTCAACACACGATCCGTGGGCATGCTTTCAACGGAGCCCGTGTGGTGAAAAAACTAAAACGAGCATTCTAGCCGACGAAATCCGAGTCGGCCGCGATTCAACAGTCAAAGATTTCGGCCGAAATTGGCACGAGGCTTCGGCAAAGAACGTCGAAAACCGGGTCAGATCCAGCTAACTGCGCAGGGGCCACCTGGCCGGCGTTTGCCGGTGAACTTGTCACAACATCAAGCCGGCTAGATCAAGCCGCGCGTCGGTACGAACGAAGCAAGCCACCAAGACGCTCGGTCGTTTTGATTTTTGCACCGGTGTCCGGCGGATACTCGAGCGGCACGATCAACTCGTTGCCCAAACCCTGGTGACAGCGCTCGGTATGGTAATGAGCAAGATAAGTTTTCACAGCATTTCGTAGTGACCGTTCGCCGAAGAGAATCAATCGATGCAAGGCTTCGGACTTGAGCGAGCCAAAAAACCGCTCAAGGTGTGCGTTCATGTTGGGCGCTCGCGTCGGCAAACGCACCGATTTGATGCCTTCGTTCTTCAGAAATGCGCGAAACGACTCACAGAATTTCTTGTCACGGTCCATGATCAAGTATTGCTTGCCGTTGAGGAATCCATCATCGAAGCCGGTTAGCTCGCGGGCCATTTGTTTCATCCAGGCTTCATGCGGATTCGTCGTGCAGCCGGCAAAGTGCACTCGGCGCGTCTTCAGCTCCATGACGAACAGAAGATAGAAAGTCACCAAGCCGCTCTTGGTCCAGACTTCGACCGTGGTGAAATCAATCGCGGCCATTACATCCCAATGCGCCTTTAGGAATGTTTCCCACGATCCGGTGCGCCCGCGAGTTGGTGCCGGTTCAATGCCGTGAGCTTTGAGGATGTTTCCTACGGTCGTATCACTGATTCGGTAGCCAACTTTGGCGAGCTCACCTTGGATTCGATCATAGCCCCAAGTCGGATTCTCTTTGGCGAACCTGACGACAAGATCGACGATAACCTGACGGATTCTCGGTCGACCTGGTTTGTTCTCTTTGCGATCGGAGTAATCCCACTTGTTCGCGACGAGCTGTCGGTGCCAACGAAGGATCGTATCGGGCGTGAACAGGGTGCCTATCTGCTCGAGTTGCTTTCGACCCAGAATCTTACCTTTGACCGCCAGTCGTCGGCGCTGAGCGTCCGTCAGCAAGATGCGCTTCTTTCCCATGTGCTCCTTCAGCACTGCGAACTGTGTTTCGAGATAATCGATCCGCTGTTGTTGCTCTCGATTGACCCAGCTGGCGAGTATCAGGACAAGCAGCTGCCATGGTTGCAAAACGAACTTCATGAGCGTCTCGGTGATCACGCAAAACCGATGACGATCATTGGTCGTGGCCGGTATGTAAACCGGCGTGTATAAGCCTGTGAGGTTGCGGAGTTGAAATGGGTTCTGGTGATAAGAGTTGCAAAAACATTGCGGACGTCGATGCGCACGTCATCTCGGCTGAGATACATGCCTCACATATGCTTGAAAGTCCGCTTCTTGCCGCGTCTAGTGCTCGGCCGAGTTTTTTGACTGGACCCCAAATCCGAGACGATCATGGGTGGTAGGCCGAATGTAAACCGGCGCGTGTAAGGCTGCGAGGTTGTGGTGTTGAAATGGTTTCCGTTGAGAACGGTTGCGGGAACCTTGCTGACGTGGACTCGCAAGTTATCTCGGCTGAGATGTATGGCTGACAAATGCATGAAACATTGCTTTCTGCCTTGTCTAACGCATGGCTGAGTTTTTTGACTAGACGGGTCGGGTTGTAGTTCGAGGATGAGTCGCATGTGGAAGACGGCGACGAAGAAATCGCAACCTTGCAAACCGAGTACTTTTCAAAGCCGTGTCGGAAGTCCCTGTTTTCAGGCATCGAGAACGCAGAGAACGATTCCGAGGAGGGTTCGTCACGGGGAGGTCCTGCACTGGGATTGGCATTACCTTTGTCAGTTTCTTTTAACTTCCAGCTGTGCATTGCAGATTCGATGACATGCCCAGATGTTTGTTTTTCGCGTTCAAGGATGTTTGCAAGCACCAAGAATGTTCGATCGCGGCAGAGAGCTGTAATTTTTGTTTCTAGCTCGGGTCCGGTTATGCCGTTTGTAGAGCGTTTAAGAAATGTGCCGGCCAGTGCGCGAAGATAAGAAGCTGTTGCTCAAGAATTCCTGGAATCCATTACCCGTTTAAAAATACCGAACTAATCTGCGAATTTACATAGTTGATGAAGAACGACTCGCTATCCAAGCGACGGCATCAACGAGGTATTCAAAAAACTGGAGCGACTTTTGATGAAGTACATTTTGTCACTTTCCCTGTGTCTTATTACGCTGCCTTGTTATGCAGCAGATCTTGAAAGTTTTGGCATCGAAGAGATGATGCCAATCACCAGCCAAGAGGCAGATCAGGTCCGTGGTCAGGGCATTTTGACCTCGGTCAATTCAATTGGAACCCAGTCTTTTGCATTCGCCCTGGCAGATCATCTGTCGGGATCTGTTTTCAATCTAAATGCTACTGCTCAACAAGACTCACTTGACAGTTCGAGTCTTTACTCAGGCGCAAATGCCGGAAGCCAAGCCGTTGGCGTCATTTCTCAGGGTGGAGTCCAACTTGGGGATGCGATGTTTGAGATGGGTGAATTCAAGTTTTCACTCGAAGGATTTCAAACTCTCTCACAGTCTAGCCTTGTTGCTGGCCCTTCGTCCGGACTTGATTTCTCGACTCTGCTCGCCCGTTAGAAAACACCTCACCAAATCTTGTTAACACTCCAAGGATAATACATCATGAACAACAAAGTCGTAAAACTCTTCTCTTATTGTATGTTTGCGATGCTTCCCTGCCTTGCACAGGCGAACGATCTCGCAATCTATGGAATTGATTCACTTCAAACAATCGACGATGCAACTGGATCGACGATTCGTGGTGAAGGTTATGCAAACTCTGAATCAGTCGCCATGTCTTCGGTACAGATTTTTGTTTTCGATAGTGCAAGCGGCTCAAGTGTGAACCTGTCGACAAGCTCGGTGAATAAAGCAAGCGATGCACTGGCCTCGTATGACTCGGGATCGACATATGATTCGGGCACCGGGTACGACAGTGAGGAAATGGTCTACGCCGCAACGAGTGTCTCCGAATCGGGTGTTAACCTCGGGCAAATGGATTTGTGGATTGGCGATTTCAATATTAGCAGCAGCGACATTTCGCTGGGTGCTTGGGGGACTGGACTCGGTTGGTGATCCTGGAAAATCAACCCGAGACATATCGCGGAAACCGGCTGTCGCCGGGGCTCTCTTTTTCTTGAAGCACTTCACCCCGTTCACACGAACGGGGTGCAGTCGATTGATGAGGAAATGTTGATGAATGTTGCCAAAGAAGCGATTGTGCGGTCGTCATCGGACCACCCAAACACTCAGGATCCCTGAGCGTTTGCCTCGCCAGGGATAACGCATCCTGGAACGTCCAGTTCGACAGCATCGCTAACCACCACCGGATGGATGTCATTGAAAACTGGTCGAGAGCTTCCACATCGGTACCGCTGCGGAAGAGTGTCTGCAGTCACTTTCCTTTTCCGTCGACACCTGGTGGATCTGCATACGCGGATATTTCGAGCAAATACTGGTCAACGGCATTGAAGCCGCATTTGAGTCCTTTTGGGAAGCACCCTCTTTGCCGCGACGATGTATTCGCGACCCACCTCGACGTCATTTTCCATTTCTGTCAGATCGATTTGGATTCGTACCAAAATGATGCAACTGGTGGCGTTTGATTCTCATTGAAAATTCTGTGTCGTTTTTGGCATGGTTTTCTTGGGAAGGAACCATTTGGACCGTTCTCGCGCGGGCGCAATCTGGCTTAGGGCGTTGTTTCTGTGACTTTTCTGAATCTCGTGTGGCAAGTACTGCTGGGATGTCAAAGCCAAGTAACGACTCTAAGGAGAGAGTTCGACAGTCTTGAAATGACATGCCGTCGTGAAACTCAAGGTTCACCTCCGAATACGGCGACCTCTCGAACATCGCAGGCTGGGTTTGGCTGTCGAGCCTATTGGCTGGTCCGGGAATGATCTTTTTGGAATCAACGGAACTGCTTTCTTGTCCCACCCATACGATGGCGGCGGAAGAAAACCTAAACGGTTTTAACAACTGTGTTGGAAATTCCGATCGTTCTGATTGCAATTGTTGGATTCTTTGCGGGATGACAGCCGAATATCCGAACACTGACAGATACCTATTCCTGCTGGAATGGTATCTACCGCATCGCTGGCAAAATTGGATTGCTGTGCGGCCGCAAATTGTAGATATGATCTGAAGTGTCGCGCCGGAGTTTCACTTACCACATGAATCGTGACACGTCACCAAGCCGTTTCCTAGCCGCAAAAGCTTTGGTGATTTGGGGAGCCCTGTTCGCTTGCGTTGTGACGCAGGCCCAATCCCCCGGTAACGCCCCTCGCGGCCGAGACACGAGACCGACTCGCCTTCCCAACGTGGTTTCTCCACCGCAAAATTTGGAAAGATTACATAGCACCACCAAGGTGACGAGTTTGGATTCCGGGTTGCGTGGAGGCGGCACAGGTTCCAAATTGAAGTCTGGCGGTATTGCAATGCCGCCGACGGCAGATGCGTGGATAAACAATCCAAACGCGAGCGAGCGAGCAAGGCTGGTAGGAATTGGCAGGCCTACTCTGCTCGGACAGATCGCGCAGCGAAATACGGCGAATAAGGAGGAAATTCAGGCTCCCGTTGCAGAGCCACTTCCGGCCCCATCCCGTACCAGATTGCCGACGCCGCCACCACCGCAGCCTTGGGTTCCAACGCCTACAGCGCCTCCCACATCAGCCCCTCTACGCTTTCGTTTTGAGTTTGACGGTGCGCCCTGGGACGATGTTCTTAAGCGATTCGCGAAAGAGACCGGGATGTCTCTGCAGATGGGCACGGTACCAGAAGGGACATTCCACTGCACCAACACTGAGATGATGGAACCGGATGAAGCCCTGAATCTGCTGAACGGACAGCTGATCGAAGCCGGATACATCTTGCTCAAACGTGATCGCTTTCTAACGGTTTATTCGCTGGACGAGGAAATTCCTCCGAGTCTGATTCCGCTGGTTGGCCCACAGGATTTGTTGAGTCTACCCTCCAATGCCCTCGTGACCCTGCGTACGCAAGTCGAGAATGGCGATGCATCTGTCTTGGCAAAAGAGATCGATTTGCTCATCAGCGTTTTTGGTGGAACGGATGTTCTGACGGAGTCCAACACCCTCTACGTCACAGATGTGGTGCGAAATCTAATAAAGATCAGTGCTGTGATGCGGATTGCCGAGCAAGATGTCTTTCAGCGTCCAATGACAGTGATCAAGTTGAACCACACTTCGGCGGATGTGGTTAGCGCCGCGATCAATGAGTTCTTTGGAGAAGGTACGGGGGTTGCTGGTGCTGCGGGGCGGACAGCCAATGCCACGCGACCGGGTGGTACTGGTGATGCAATTGATGGTATCAAGCTGATCTGTATTCCCGAGATGACGACGAATAGTCTGCTCATCAACGCGCAGCCACGGTATTTTGCGGCCGCCAAGGATTTGATTTCGAAACTCGATGCTTCGCCTCACCAGGTTGTCATCAAAGCGATGCTTGTTGAAGTGGATCTGGGATGCACAAATGAATTTGGTGTGGAACTGGGAATTCAAGATTCGGTTTTGTTTGACCGAAGCGTTGTCGATGACATTTTGACCATCACGGAGACGGTCACCAACGGAAATATTCAAACAACAGATCAAGTGGTCTTATCTCAACAAGGATCACCAGGGTTTGCATTCAACAACGCACCGCTGGGCAATAACATAGCGATCAATCCAGCAAGAGTGGGTTCCCAGGGGCTTTCCAATTTTTCGGTGGGTCGGATCAACAACGAAACCGGGTTCGGTGGCCTCGTGTTGTCTGGAGGTTCCGAGTCTGTCAGTTTCTTGCTTCGTGCCTTGGCTGCGAAACGTGATGTTTCCATTTTGAGTCGCCCGCAGATTCGCACGGTGCACAATAAAGCGGGAAAAATTCAGATCGGTCAGGAAGTGCCAGTCGTCGATGGCGTAACGATCACCGCGGTTGGGAGCGCCAACCCGGTCATTCGCCAGGCCGATGCCGGAATCATTCTGGAGGTGACTCCGCGAATCAGCCCAGATGGAAATGTTGTTGTTGATGTTTCTGCAGAGAAGAGTGCCTATCGGACGGGCCGGGGGTCCGGTGTTCCGATCTTTACTGATGCAACGAGCGGTAATGTGATTGAAGCACCGATCAAAGATCTTACGCTCGCAAATGGAACGGTAAGCGTCAAAGATGGTCAAACGATAGTTTTAGGGGGAATGATCGGCAACCAGACGGTGACTTCCGAATCCAAGGTTCCATGGCTGGGTGATGTCCCGTACGTCGGCCGACTGTTTCGACATGACCTCGAGCAAGTGATCCGAAAAGAACTTCTAATCTTTCTTACTCCCACAGTGCTTTATAACTCCGATGATGCCGCGATACACGATCAAAATGAAATGGGGCTTTTGAACCTTCCAAACTGCACGCAGTCGGAGTTGCTTCGATTGGGAACCGCCCCCGGCATCGGTAGCGACCGTGAAATTGAGGCAGGGTTGATCGACAGCGATACAACGCTGAACGGGACAATGCTCAATGCAGCAGAAATGAATTCCGTGCTTGAACCCTCTCCTTAATCCAGTATGCCGATCAGCACCTTCGCATGGTCCGCAGCAAGTTGTGGGGTGATGTTTGGTGAGAGGGCGATCATGCCGTTCGTACTGCAAAGATTTCGCTGAGTCAGCCCCTGATAGCATCTTCCGTGCTAAGTCGCGGCGGTCAAGTCAAAACCTGACCTGTTTCATCAATCTACCAGTGCTTGCCTCCGAGCAAGCTGTTGCTGTCACACGGTATATTCGAAATTGGCTGCGATGAAGCGTGTAGCGTTTATGCGATCTCCTGGTGTCGGCATGCAGTGATCAATGTCGCGTGTGAAGTCAGGATTGTGGACGCATCCTTGGTGATTTATTTGAAGTGCGAGGCCTGGTACCGATCCTCATCACTGATCACGACACGGTCCTTCAAGCTTTCGGCAAGTCGCCATCGCGATCGCTTGCCGTCGATGCTGATGACCACAGCTTTCCTTTCGACTCTCTCGATCAAACCATTGACGCCATAGAAGTCAAAGGTGTCGCCTTCCCCAAGCACCGACTTCTCTTTGGTAACACGATCGATGAACCATGCCTCACCTACGGTGCCGGTGAATATTGTGCCAATTTGGATCACTCGATCGGTGAGGTCCGGTTTTGGAGGTTCGGTCACTGCGACCTCCACTTTCGGAATTTCCTCGACCAGATCGTCGGCGATCGGTTTTTCCCGTTTTTTTATCACCAAGAAAGGCGATGACTTTCTCTTAATACCCGTTGCGAGCACGTTGTCTAATTCGGAGGCCTGCACGTCTGACAACAACCAATTTCGATCTTCCGCATCACCAAGGATCAAAGCCTGCACATCCAAACCTACTTCCAACAGGTCTTCGAATGGCGATTTAGCGATGCGCACATCAAGAGTCTGGACGCGCTGTAACAAAGGTGCTTTCTCCAAGATCAGCATGAGTCGCTGCAGACGGGGGTAACTTGTCTCAGCGCTGATGGTGAATCGAAGCGATTTCGCACCGTCGGAAACCTGTTCGGCCGTTGAAGGGGTGACTGTCACACGTTTTAAGCCAACTTCCGCACAGGTTTGAACCAACCAATTCTGGTAAAGTGTTGCAGCGATAGAAGTTCGGGCAGGCAAGCTTCTGGTGACATCCTGCTCGTAATCGTTCACCGCCTTTTCAATTCGTCGTCGGACTTGCTGTTGTAGTCGCAGGTCCTCTTCGAGAGATTCAATTTGCAATTCTTGCTCAGCAATTGGACCAAAAAGGTAGTCCGCAGTGAATGCATGTAAACGCAACACCAACAAGAGCATCAGCACGCCCAGGAGCAGGATTTTGCTTCGTTGATTCATAGGAAGGATTTTCAATCGATCGAGGAGGAAATCATCGCCAAGGATGCTTTTTGGTGGAGGCTTAGGTCAACGACTGTCGGTATCAGTGGCACGACGATTGGAACCACCTACGAGAGGCTTCTTTTGAAGATCAAGCTCGAACTGGTTGTCGAAAGGTGCTGATTTCTGATCGGTGGAAAAAGGCTTGGGTTGCAGGTCAAATGGACTCTCTTCGCTAGACAACCTCGCATTCATGCTCATGATGTCGGTCTGGTTCTTCGCGTAACCAGTCGCAATTGCGGACGGCGGATCCATGCTTTCGGGTAATCGGAACTCCAGTTGACGGAGATACGCCCGGTTGCGATCAGGTAAGTAGGCCTGCAATTCTGACAACTCTTCAAGCCAGTTCACGCGCCTTTGCTCCCATCCGTTCACAAATGTTGCTTTTTGTATAAAAGAATCTTGTTTTCTATTCTCGGATTCCAAATTTCTAAGTTCCGTAGTCAGCCTCGCTATTTGTTGATTCAACTTTTCTTTGCGGGATTGCAAGTGTTGAAAACCAACAATCAGGACAACGACGCATAGGACCGCCGCGGTGACGCTCATGCCGATTGGAAGCATGCTTTTCTTTGTGCTTCGCTTCGGATGGATGAGGTTTATCTTCTTTTGACGAGGCTCACTCGCGTTGATCAAAAGCCCTGCCAAGGCTGCGAACTCAGCAGGGAACTTTTCAATGGCCTCGATGTTTTTGGAAGTGGTTTTCTGCGCCAACGCAGACGTGCAAGTGACCGCTTCGACCTCGATCGGATCCTCCAGATCGAAGCGGGCCGTCAAATCCGACATGGATGATTCGTCATCAAGCAAAGACAAAACACGGCAGGGCAGGAAATCGGTGTGCCGATTTCGCATAGCGTCAAAAAATCTCGCCGTTTCTTGTTGGACTAAAACTGTTTTTTCATCACTCGATAATTCACTTGAATAGTCTGCGAAGTCTTGGGAATGAACTCCGATGATGGTGGATCCATCAATTGCAATACAGTCGATGACGTATTCGTTGACAGAAACAATTAAATGCTTCCCATTGCATAGTTCTGGGTGGTAGGTACGGAGAAAACTTACCGTAGACAATGCTTTGGAACCCAGTCCTGCGATCTGGATGCCCGAATCATTGGCGATCTCTCGATATGTTTGGATTTGTTGTTCGTTGCTGATTCCAACCAATGCATTGGTGCGAGTCTCGTCATGCCCTAGGGCCGCATAATCGAACCGTACATCGTCCTTATTGAGAAAGAGATTTGATTCAATCTGTAACTTGATGACGTCATGTAGTTCACGTGCCTCAGTGGGTGGCAATTCGAGACACTGATGCAGCAATTCTGGAGTGGCCATCAGGAATTGCGCAGACTTGACATTCCAACCAAGTTCGTCCAAATGTCGCGCGAGGCTCGCGCCATCCAGCTGGCAGGGCGTTTCGCCATCCTTGTTTTCCGGGATCTCGAACTTTGTGAATCCGTTTACGGTGAGTGTTGCGTTATCGAAGCTTGCTTTCAGGAGGCAAGCCCGCTGACCCTCGATCAACATGGCATAATTGTTCATAACGAATGTCCCTGCTGGGGTGACGCCACCGGCAAATTGCTTGTGAGTCGATAGGTATTTTGCGGGCTTTCCGGAATTGTTTTCGCGAAGCCTGGCTTTGATGTTGAGCGGGTGTCAATACGTAACACTGTTTCCACGGCAGTAACTCGATCGCTTAATAGGGCCGTGCTGGATTGCCATGCTTTTCCATCGGAATAGCGGAATTGCAGATCAAAGAACTCTTGCCTTTCAAAGGAAGAATCAAGCGAAACAATTTGGACATTACGCGAGTTTGCCGAAAGCTTTAAGAAACAGCGGTGAAGCCCATTGGCAACACCTTGGGTCTCCTCACCTCCGACGAGATTGATCCCAACTTCTTGAAGGCTCTTGCGAAACTCTCCATGGAAAGAGCGAGTTGAGTAGAAGTAGGCCACCACGTGTTCTCCCGACTGATCGAGGTTGGGTGCAAATCTGGCGACTTGCGGGTGTTCTGATCCCCTAAGGTGTTTGACAACTAGTAGCCGTTTGCTCCCTGCAAGTTGGAAGGAAGGACGTATTTGGCGTACGTTGGCAAAATGGTTGGGGAACTGGTCCGTAAGGACATCCTGTAGGTAGTCGGGACTCGAATCGGCGAATTGTCGAAGATCGAGGTCGATTCGTCGAAGCACTCCACGTGCGACATTGAGTTCCAATGTCGCACTGTCTCCCTTTGAGGCGAGTTGCAGCACCGAATTGAGTGAGTTGTAGACTGCAATTAGTAGCGTGCCACTAAGCCCCAAAGTGATCAGGATCTCAAGAAGCGTGTATCCGGCGGCAATGTGTCTCCGTTTGGCCAGAGAACCGTTTGACATTCTCATTTTAGAATCGCTTCCCTGTCAGTTCACGCTCGATACTTGGATACCGTCTCGTCACGATCATCCGCCCGAGCAGGACAGTAGGCATTTGACGGGTAGCCTTGGGGCCTGGCATTACCTCAACAGTTAGATTCGCTAGGTCTTGGTCGTTGGTTCTGGAGATAGTCCATCGCCAGGTCCATTCCAAATAAGGAGTGTCACACGATTGAATGACACCGCGATTGCCGACGGGTATGCCACCGGCTAACAGCAGAGCCATTTTCGACTGGCAAATTTGTGAAGCAATGGTTCGGTCGCGACAATTCCTCAGACTTCTTTCGCCATTGGCGATGAGTTGGTTGATGCCAGTCAGCGCGACCATCAAGGATATTGAAATGAGGACTTCGAGAAGTGTGAAGCCTTTTCGATTTTCGGCAGGTCCCTCTTTTTTTCTGTTCATCTCGTCAGTCCCCTTCTAGCAGTCGATCCTGTCAGGGGATCCACATCGAGCCAATGAGTGGGGCCACCGAGCCTTGCAATACCGACAGTTGCGAGGCTTCCACTCCCATCAGGGAAAAAGAGAATTCGCCCCCTCGCATCCTGCGTTCTTGGCAGGCGTTTCGAATTCACAAAACGAAAATTATCCTGCAAAGAACCGCTCAGGCTTTCGGGCAAGATGCATGCCTCCCTGGATATGCTCGTCTCCTGATTGGTTTTCTGGTGTGGATTTTCAAGAGCAAATACAGTGTATGAGCCTCCACCCAATTCCCATTCGAAAACGACAGTCGTCGAGTTTTCAATGGCTTGACAGCGGGCTTTTCCAAGAGTCGATTGCAAATTACGGATTTGCGTTTTGATCTGGTTGCTCTCGAGAAAACCGATAAGGTTGGGGATTACTAATGATGCCAACACCAGCATCATCCCAAGAACAAGTAATAACTCCACGAGCGTCAGGCCGCTTTGGATTCGACGATTTTGGAAACGCTTTCGGGCCATTCCGATTTCAACGCTGAAATTTGCTTTGCCTGGTGGGAACATCATTCTTTCATCTTGTTCTTAGATCGCATTGATTCCACCTTGAATCAGACTTCGCAGGTCGCATCATTTTTAATGGTTGTCGCCGACAGAAATCCTTGTCATGGATTGCAAATGGTAAATGCCCTTGCTCCTGAGTTACCCCTTCGATCCTATTGCCGTCCTTCAGTCCCAATTCGTGACATCATCATCATTTCCATGCACACCGTCGGGGCCGCTCGAAGAAAGATCAAAGGCCTTGTTTGATTTTGATGCGGGGTGCGTGTACCGAAAATCTCGTCGCCAGGCATCCTTGGGTAGTTCCTCGAGGTAGGGGCCTTGCCAAAAGGATTCGTCATTTGAGTCGGGGCAGTTCATCAGCGAATCGATTCCCTGTGCGGATGTCGGGTAGCGACCGTCGTGATCAATGGCGTAAAGCTTAAGTGCCTGCTCAAGCCCTTTGAGGCTAATCTTTGTCGTGTCGACGTTCGCCTTCTCCTGTCGATTGACAAGGCGAGGGACGACGGCACTGGCGATCACTAGAAGGATGGTAACGACAAGCAGAACCTCAATCAGAGTCATGCCTTGGCGAACCATTTTCGATTCTGACTTGGATGTTTTCATGCTGAATTCTTTGAACTACGAGAGACTGTCTGCGGATTGAAGGACGGGGAGAAGTAACGCCAGCAGCAAGAACAAAATCGTGGCTGCCATAACCAGCAGCAGGATAGGTTCGAGCAAACGGATGCCGAGATCGAGGGAGCGGTTGGCTCGTCTCTCAAGGCTCTCGCCAGCTTTTTGAAGGATTCTGTCGAGGCGGTTGGTTCCCTCACCCACTCGAATCAATTCGATAAGTTCTTCGGAGAATTGCCCACTCTGGGCGAGCGGGGCAGTAAGCGAGTTTCCAGATGCAATGCTCGCGGACGCCGTCTTGATGGCTTCACTCATGACTCGGTTCCCGGTCACCTGTCTCGAAACTTCAAGCGAATCAATGATCGGAACGCCATTCTGCAACATCGTCCCAAGGATGTGGCAGAAGCGTGCCGAAGCAAATTGACGCGACACCGATCCAATCCCCCAGAGCTTCAATCGACAAGTATCCCATGCGTATTTTCCGGGATCGGTTTTGAGCCAACTCCAAGCAGATACGACCAGAACCGTTGTGAGACCAATCAAAACCAACCAATGTTCTTGAATAGCCTCACTCATGCCTAATAAAAGTACGGTTGGTGCGGGCAGGTCGCCTCTTTTTTCGAGGCGGTCAAAAATCACTTGGAAACGGGGTACAAAAAACAGCAGCAACGCGATCAGTTGCAATGAGCCGGCGAACAACAGAAAAGCGGGATATGCGATGGCCCCAAAAATCCGACTCCGCAATTCCTCATTTCGTTCAGTAAAGCGAGAAAGGCTGTTAAGTGATTCCTCCAAGAAGCCGCCCGTCTCACCGGCTTTGACGATATTGACGGCGAAAAGATCAAAAGCGGCAGGATGTTCACGCATCGCCGCGGACATGTTCTGTCCATTAGCAACGGCGACCCGTATTTCTCCAATGATCGAGGTGAGAGAATTGTTTTTGTTCCGACCGACTAAAAGTTCCAAAGAACGAACTAAGGGAACGCCCCCTTCAAGAAGATCCGCCAGATTCGAATAGAATAGCGCAACGTCTCGGTTGCGAACTCTTTTTCCGCCAGCCAGTTTCTTTGTCGGTTCCACCTTGATCGGGAAGAGGGATTGCCTTGAAAGGCTATGCAATGCCTCTGCTCGGGTTTCTGCATTTAGTTCGCCTCGAACGAGGCTTCCGGAAGTCGTCTTGGCAACATAATGAAAACTCATGACCCGACTTACTCCGATTCTTCATTGCTAATGGTGGTCAATCGGAGCACTTCTTCGATGGTCGTTTTTCCCTCACTTACTGCAGCCCAGCCGGACTGGCGAAGGGTGCGCATTCCATTGGAAACTGCTTGATCTCGAATCGCATTTGGGTCGAGTGTAGTTAGGGCGATTCTTGTGACTTGCTGGTCAAGCACGAGTAGCTCGAAGATGGGAAGCCGCCCTGCATAGCCGGTTTGTTGGCACTGACGACATCCCGTTGCGACCCACGCCTGTGCGATAGACGCTGGGAAATCTTCCGGTGTATCCAAGGCACTAACACTTTTGGGCGTCTTGCAGCTTGGGCACAATCTTCGCGCCAGACGCTGCGCCATTACACCGCTCAGCGTCCCCGCGACCAAGTAGGGTTCGACACCCATGTCGACGAGCCTCGGGAGGGCGCCGCATGCGTCGTTTGTGTGCAATGTGCTAAAAACGAGGTGACCGGTCAACGAGGCCTGCACTGCGCTTTGTGCCGTTTCATGGTCACGGATTTCACCAACCAGAACGACATCCGGATCGTGTCGTAAAACGCTGCGTAGTCCTTTTGCAAAAGTTCGGCCAATTTTCTCATGGACTTGTATTTGGTGAATGCCTGGAAGGCTGTATTCAACCGGGTCTTCAATGGTGACGATCTTGATTCTTGAGTCTTTGATGGCGTTCAAGGCACTGTACAGCGTCGTGGTTTTACCGCTACCCGTCGGACCAGTAATGAGAACCATGCCATTGGGGCTGCGAATAAGATCGAGGAACTTCTTCTCCTCAAACTCTGGGATCTCGAGTTCCTCGATTCCGAGTACTTTCCGTCCGCGATCCAAAAGCCTCATCACCACGTTTTCACCGTGCAGCATGGGGATCACCGATACTCGGACGTCTGTCTCGCGTGTGCCGATCACACTTTTAAAACGCCCGTCCTGAGGCAAACGCCGTTCTGCAATATTGAGCTTTGACAGAATCTTGATTCTGCTAACGATCGCCGATCGGTACTGCGAGATATTGGGCGAAGTGCTGACATGCCTCAACAGTCCATCGACGCGATAGCGGATTTGAAAATGATCCTCCTCGCATTCGAGGTGGATATCGCTTGCTCCCATTTGAAGTGCATCGATCAGTAACTCATCGACCAGCTTCGAGACAATCCGCTGCTCGCCCAAATCGTCGATTCCGGAAGAGTCTTCAAGGTCCTCCGATTGGAAAGGATCATCCGCTACTGCGGCATCGCCGAAGGCAGTCGATCCAACTCCCAGGCGTTGCTTCAAAGCTTTTGCTATCTCTTTCGGATCTGCCAAAAAAGTCCGGATCTTCTTGCCGGTACGAAGCTTTATTTCTGTCGGAAGATCGAGATCGTGGGGATTCGCAATAGCAACGAACAGTTCTCCATTCTCAACTGCAAAGGGCACAAATCCTCGATCATTCAGCTGGCTCGGTGGAAAGAGACCAAGGAGCTCATCCGCAATATCGGTGGCAGTCAAATCAATGAACGGCATTCCGTACCGCGAATCATAGACCTCATTCATGGTGTTACGAAACCTTTTGCAAGGTGTACTTATCCTGTTTCAGTTCGCATCCCAGTTTGAGAGTAAGAAGTCTCTCCAAAAACACCATGTTTCTGTCCCCGGCGTCCAAATAGACCTCGGCAGATGCTCGAATGCGATTTGTTCCGTCGAAACTATGCGTCACGAATCGTGCCACGAGACGCAAAGACGGAGGAACTGGTGAAGGGCGGCCACAAGTAATGACGAACACACCGAATATGACGCCTGCTCAAGGACCTCCCCGGTGTTCTTGCAGCCCTGTTTTCACCCCCGGAATGTTAGAAGGATGGTCAAGTATCTCGGATCGCTATGTCGAGCCCGAACGAATTCCACGGGGCCTTCATGTGAGCTCCCATTCATACGGGATACCTTTTATCACGCTTTCGAGATGACTTCCGTTCGAACCTATTGTCCCGATCATTCGACTAACGCGGGAATGCTGTCCTGTACTCGCATTGAAGTTGGGATTGGGGACTCGCGGCCAGATAATTCGAATTTGGCCGTCCACGCGAGGTGGGTTTGCGCCCCTGCTGTCGGGGTGCATAGGACTATCTCCCGCAAAGCTTTTGGACTTACGGTTCAATTCTTGCTGGTTCAGCGGAGTGATAAAAAGTATTCACGAGACATGGTGAATCAGCCTACACCAGATTCCGGTGGCTGATGCTTTCGCGAACTTAACCAGGTTTGATCGTCTCCGCCTCAAGTTTGCGGAAACTTGCTTCGATCGCTTCTTTCAAAATTCAGTAGCCCCTGCGGCCATGATGAGTGCGTTTCGATCTAGGCTGCCAACTGTTGATTGCATTTGCGAAAGGGCTTTGAACTGCGGTTGCCTTCTAGCTGTGGAGCAGAATGCAATCTGTTACGGTGTTGAAGCCATCGACTCGATGAATATGCTTTTTCGTTCGAGCAACGACTTGGAATAAACGGAGAGTAACTCGCCCATGGTGACTTTGAAGAACCTGCTTATTCCACCAATGAAAAAGCACGGCCGACGCATTTTGCGTCGACCGTGCCACGTCAGGATCCCTGACGATACACCCCTCATCACCTTCCCATAGAGTAGGGCAAAGAGACACGGGACCCTTTTTCAGGAATGAACCGACCGATTCCTATTCAACGTGGGTGCGATTCTCCGTCGTCAAACCACCATCTTCAAGGATTGCGTCGAATTCGTTTAACTCCCGTCCGCCAGGCAGTCCACCTTGACCGGTTGCCTCAACCTCAACGTATTGTGGGTTACCAGAACTGTCGACACCATTCTGAATCCGCAGACTTGGATGGTCGAAAGGAGCAGTATTGGTCGACGCATTTTCATCAGTTAGCGTGTGCATGAAAGCGACCAGGCTGTCGATCTTCGAAGGATCCTCACGCAACAGTTTGATACCGTTGACATCAGGTGACCGGTCGGCTTCGTTTTTGAAGTTACCACCGCGAGCGTAGAACTCGACCACCTCTCTGAGCGACTTCATGCTTCCGTTGTGCATGTAAGGACCGGTGTACTCAATGTTCCTGATCGTATTTGATTTAAAGGAACCATTGACAGCAGCGAGATTCGGCGCGGTGCCGGATCGCAGAGTTTCAGACAGAGGTTTTCCCTCGAATCCTACCCCTCCGAGCCCGACGTCCTCAGCGGTTGGCGTCACTCCAATGTTGTAGAAACCGGAGTCGTATACCTTGACGATGTTGCCGAACTGCATTTGCATCGGCTCGACCGCTGCTTCTGCACCAGTGACACCAGCAAAGAACGGACCTTCGTGGCAGTTGATGCATTTACCCTCATTCAAGAAGATGCTGAGACCCTCTTTCTCCTGATCAGTGAATCCGCGACGGAAGCCCGATCGAGCGAATGCGTCATACTTGGTTTCGCCTGGAATAAGCGTTCGCTCATAAAGCATGATGCTCAAACCCCAGAAGAGAGAGAAGTTTGCTTCCATCTGCGTGTGTGCTCCGTCACCCACAGATGCAACTTGATACCATTCCGGCTTAAAGGCAGCGCGAACCAAGTCCGCGTAGGTCTTGCCTGCGAGGTAGTCGTTTCCAAGAACGCTATCGTCTGCGGC
>JARGNK010000150.1 GCA_029213145.1 Rubripirellula sp.
TCGGTTACGCTGACACGCAGACTCGTATGCTTTCGGCCAAATCGATCCACCAACACGCTCGTTTCAACTCCTTCGAATGGGGCACAGAAACCACTAGTTTAGCCACCCAATGGAGTTTTCCACAGGCGCTAAAAAAACGGCCGATCGCTCTCGCTCTCGGCCGTCCTAGTCGACTTGAAAGATCATCAAGTGGAGGTTCGCTCGGTCTCTGGCAATCAATACCGAGTTTGAAATTGAGCGTAAAAGAAATCCGCGTCTTTGTCCCCATTCGCAGGACCAATGTTTGCCGGATCATAGTACGCGCCGCCGAAGAAGTGCGAATACCCCAGCAAGACATTATCCCGCGGGCTGAGATTGATGTTGAAAAGCACGTCAATCTCATGGCCGAGTTCACGATCCTGAGCAGGTCCGCCTGCCAGGTTGTAGGGGACCATCGCCAAGTTGTACGGCAGCGTGTCCTCAGCTAACAACAGATAGTGATACCAAACCAGCACATCGACGTTGGCAGTGATTGGCGTAATCACCTGCGTGCTTAGATCGTGCAGGTTTCGCCGTCCAAAAAGGTCCATGAATCCGTTGTATTTGTGATCCAGCGGAAACAAGTGGTGATACCCGTTGTCACCAATCGAAACATCGGCAAAATTTTTCTCACCCGAGGCGTAGTCGTACCATGCCCAGACGGTCGGCTGAAAGGCACGACAATCGAGTTTGCGTCCCAATCCTAAGGTCACGAAACCTGCTGAGTGGTCAGAGCCGTCATTGTTTTTTCCAAACTGAAACGCTCCTTCAAAATCATAAAGCAAACCGCCATTGGTCTTGCCATCCGTTCTGCCACCAATTGTGTGGAAAGTAAAATCACGATTGAGAATCGGATTCGCGGATACATTATCGCTGTTGTATCCCAAGTAATACGCGGCAACCGATCCACCGCCGGATTTCTTCATCGTCGCATAGGCGCCAAAGAAGTCCTCTTTCTCGTCACTCCGGTCTTCCCCTTTTGGATTCACTTGGACAGGTCGTGTCCAAAAGGTATCCAAAGAAAATCCGTTGTTTTCGTACAGCGCTCGAACACCTTCAAAAGTCCGCCGCGTATTCGCCCAATCTAGCGGTGAAATCGTCCGCTGAGCACTGTAAAGCATCTCCTGGCGGCCGATTCTGGCGATCAATGAAGTGTCGCCACACTCAAATAGCTTCAAATCAACAAACAGATTGAGAATATCGCAATCGTTCTCTTCATTAATCAACGGCTGAAAGTTTTCGCCAGATGAATTCGCGTCTAAGATTTCACCATAAATGCGAACATCATCGGTCATTTTCCAATCCGCGTAAAACCGCTGACGAAACAACAAGAAGCTGTCGTCATTGCCAGTCAGTCCATTCGGTCCACGGAAATTTCGTTCGTCGTGGTAGCGAAAACGGGTTTCCCCTCCTACGCTGATTGTCCCGAATCGGGTTTTCATATTCTTCAGCGATTCGCCGCAAAAACACGGCCCGGTGTAACAAGGGTCACATAGGTATGAAAAGTTGTTCGCGTAGAATACTCCCGCATAGGCTGACTTCATCGCCTTGGTGGCTTCTCTTTTATCCGCCTTGGTGCAACATCTCGTCGTGCAGCAATTGCATGGCCCACCTGAACGAATCTCTTCAGTATGAATCTCTTCTTGGACTACGTCCTCAGAGTTGTTACTCGTGCCTTGCTCATCAGCTTCTGAGACGGCAAAAGTTGATCCGGCAAGCGGCAGGTCACTTGGGGAAGCCTGTTCTTGCGTGCTAGCGTAGATCACGATCGCTTCAACATGTTGCGATTCGTGCGCGAAGGCAGGAACGCTGCTCATCCATAAAACTGCTGCAGCCTGGGCGACGATCACCAGTGCCAATCTTAATTCGCTTAAATAACGACGTTGCATCACATCACTCCCTTGATCATGCATCGCGTATTTTCTCAGTAGCGAACTTTGCGGAGGGCATCCGCAGATCCTTGTTGCTACATTCAAATATCTTCAATTCTGTTATCGACCAGATAAATGAATTAAGGTTTCCCCAAACAAGATCAGCATTCTCTTCAACACAAATTTTCCGGCCGCGATCGATTAATCGTGACAATCCGAACATCAGGATAAAGACGAAGCAGGTGAACCGGCAGAAACTTGCCCCATTCTTTCTTCCTCAATCAGTTTTAGTTTTAGGTTCATGCCCGGCCGACCGACAGCTCGCGGTGAAGCCTGCTCACACCAAAACGGCGAAGCTTGAATTCGCCACGACAGGGAATGAACCAGCGTTCCCGAAAAGTCAATTAATTTCGATCAACTTGCGGTTCACCATGATCCTTGGACCGCTTAGGCGAATCCTGAATGCTTTCTACAAACTCACCTTCCCGGCTGAATGGATAAGAAGCGAGATTCGATCGGCAAACAACTGCCCAGCTGAAGGCAATCCAAAAATCGGGTCCACGTCCTCAGGGCAGCAAGCGAAAAAGCTAAAAACTGCCGGGGAAACGAAGCAGAAGAGGGCGCAGGTTATTCGGAAAACAGTCGTGTCAGAGCTATCCCAATTGCCATGATGCTCGTCGAGTTGCTTGGTAAATTGCCCTATCGAGTTCGACCGACAAGAATACGCAGTGACTACGCTTACGCGGCGACCACAGTTTTGCTTATCTGTTTTGGCCTGTGTCCCTAACCCTCAGTTGCTCGAGATGATTAGAATCTAGCGACGAGCAAGATTGCCCACTTCCAGTTTGGATAATGAACCATGAAACGCCGCCAAGCAAACCTATCCGCAGTCGCCGTATCAATTTGTTTCGCCCTGTTCGCCGAATCAGCGTTTGCTCAGCAGTGGTTAAGCTATCCATCCGGTCAAACCCCGAGTCGGGGAAAAAAAATTGTGCTGATTGCAGCGGAGCAATCCTACCGTTCCGAAGTTTCGATGCCATTGATGGCACGGATTTTGGCTGACCAGGGATTCGATTGCACGGTGCTCTTCGCGATCGACCCAAAAACGGGCACGATCGACCCACGCGTGAAGAATAATATCCCGGGACTGGAGGTGCTTGATTCGGCGGACCTCCTGATTGCATTTATGCGATGGCGTGAACTGCCAGACGAACAAATGAAACACATCGTCGACTATACCGAATCGGGAAAACCAATCATCGGTATTCGCAATGCGACTCACCCATTTCGCTACACCGCAGGTTCACAGAGTCCCTATGAAAAATATGATTCCAACAGCAAGTCGCCCGCGGGCGGTTGGGGACGCGAAGTACTTGGCGAAACTTGGGTCTCCCATTACGGCAAGAATCTAGTGGAAAGCACGCAGTGTGATGTGATTAACTTCGCCGCCAGTCACCCCATTTTCCGAGGTACACAACGCACTTTTTGGATTCCAGATGACGTTTACGGAATCAGTGAAACGTTAGCCGGTGATAGCGAACCGTTGCTGCTAGGCCAGCCCCTGGTCGGTTGGTCGCCTGACGACGCCGCCGTAGCGACGAAGAAACCAGTTCCGATTGCATGGACAAAAACCTATACGGGCTCAAAAGGTAAGGCTGCCCGAATCTTTACGACTACGATGGGACACGGCGATGCATTCAAAGTGGATGACTTCCGCCGGATGCTAGTCAACGCGAGTTACTGGTGCATGGAATTGGAAGATCAAATCACGCCCTTTCTGAACGTCAACATTAACGGCGATTATGATCCGGGACCGGTAGGAATAAAGGGACTCAAATTAGGGGTCAAGCCAAGTGATGAGTCGTTTCGGCTAACGAAGAGCGAAAAGGTTGACCCTGTTGTCACTAAGCGAATCATTGAAGACACGACTGGATGGCGTACGCTGACTGCCGCTGATTTCTCCAAAGTCAATAGTGCCGACGAAACGTGGAGTTGGCGTGAAGGCGTGCTGCACTGCACCGGCAAGCCGGTCAGCGTGATACGAACGAATGATCAGTACCGGAATTTTGAATTAGTGGTTGAATGGATGCATGAAAAACCAACGGGAAACAGTGGCGTGTTTGTTTGGACCACCCCGGCATCCATCGAACGACTCACCAAAGCCGGAAAGCCCGGCTTACCGCAGGGTATCGAAGTCCAAGTTCTCGATCATCAGTTTACAGAGATGATGAAATCTCGCGGAGCAAAAACTGATTGGTTTGGTACTAATGGCGATGTCTTCCCTGTCGGAGTAAAGATGACACCATTTCCACCACTGTCCCCCAACGGTAAGCGGAGCTACCCACGACGACACATGGCGAATGGGCATGGGCACTGGAACCAATATTACATCCGTGCCCAAAACGGTGAAGTTCGCTTATGGGTCAACGGTGTCGAAGTGTCCGGAGGCAGCGGTTGCGACCCGAGTCAAGGTTATCTGTGCTTCGAAAGCGAAGGTTCCCCAATCCAATTCCGCAACATACGCGTGAAGGAATTGCCCTAGCGACCAGATTGGATTCACCCTCCATCTGCGGTACTTTTGCGATACACCAACGATTTCCATCCAGGGGGCGAATTCCCGCAATCTGGAATCCCAACAAAAGCGGAAAACGGCGAAGGGATCAATCGTTCCACGAGATGCTTCGACGCTTTAATGAATTAATCCGAAGCGCGATTCAATCAAACGGTGGCGTCTCGAAGCTTACCGTCAGAATTGGACAAAGAGGGACAAGAGGAGACTTATCTCCAACCAAGTTCGCCCTACAGTTCGTCAACACCGAACTGCAGGACGAGATTCAGTCTTGCTGTTTGCTTCACCAGCCTTCTCGAACAGAAATACCATCCCAGGCATCACATTCCGTCACACCGCTCATCACTCAATCTGGCAACGACGCTCCGCGAATACTACCTTCGCCGCTTGGTTGATGACTGCTTTCGGGCTGCGGAGGCTTTTGCCTTTCGCTCAGCGTACGCAATCTTGCGTTCCACTAATTGCTCGACGCGAGAGGAGTGAATCACGTACAAAGCAGGATCATCGATGGCGAACGGGGTGGACCAAGTCTGGCCGTTGTTTCGATTGCAGATATTGAAAAAGAATGAATTCAAACGTTCTGCGCGATAGCCATATGGATACTGACTCGACAGATGATCCTGCATGGTCAGGTCTTCGATGCCCGGCTTACCAAAATAATGGATTTTTCCATCGGCACTGACTGACATCCCAAAGGTCCACCAACCGAATTGTTCAAGCGGGATTTCTTTGGAAGGAAAATCGCCCCCACGGGTATTGCTGCGAATTGTTAAGAATGCCGAATCCTTCTCAACGCCACGACTCGTTTCGCTTTTAAA
Organism: Rubripirellula sp.; assembly: GCA_029213145.1. Taxonomy (GTDB): domain Bacteria; phylum Planctomycetota; class Planctomycetia; order Pirellulales; family Pirellulaceae; genus Rubripirellula. Next base: position 5,277 of record JARGNK010000150.1, read on the forward strand.
ATGGATCCAAATCCCGGGCCAGTAGGGCTCCGTTTTCATTTGCGTCCCAATCGCGAAGAGTCCCTCACGCGGTTTCTCCGCGGTAGTCCGGACGCCCAAGCGAATCCCAAAATGGGGACCCGACCGATTTTCCCACAACGAAGCTTCCGGCAAATAGACTCGCACCACACAGTTCGGCAATTCCTCAGCGCGAATCGTCGTACCGATTCGGTTGTTGATGTTCATAATCAAGTCATCTTGTTGAACATCGTTTGAGTTTCGCCCAGGGATCCCAGACCGCAGCGTAGAAATTTGCAAAGATTGCGTGCTTCCTGGCAAACCATTTCTTGGTGTCGGAATCACCTTTAACACGTCGGGTTGCCCACGCATCGGACCTTCGCTCCAGCGACGATTCACCGAATAAGCCATTGGGCCATAGGTGCGTTCATTCAACTCACTAGAACTTTTGGGCATGTTGTGCACGAACCTCCATTCTGGCGATTCGAAATCATCACCCACGTAGTCAATCTTCGTCCCTGTTCCCGGCACTGGAATTTGGGAAGAGGAAACCTGCGTGTAACTACGGCTGGTGTTTTGCGCTGACACAAAAGACACACCAAAATTTGGGTGCAACAGCAAAATCCCAAGTAGTATCGCAACCTTATCAGTTGTCATTATATTTCGCATGAGCGCATCCAATCGTAGAACGGAAAGCTGAGCAACAGTCGGCTGTCGTTCCTTATCGGATGCCAAGTGGAATCCCCACAGTCCGGCAAACCTGATCGGCTGAATTTTTCCGCGAAGCCGCCCAGACGAAAGGCCGATTGGTCATGATGTTTCGGTTAGACGAACAGTAATAAAAAAGGTGAACGGTCAAAAAGCAGGGCCAGACAAGGCGAAATTGATATCAAGCAGATGCATTCTGATCAAGCATTAATTGTCGCAACTTGTATCAGTCCACAGAAAGCATGCTGCAAAATAAAAGACGCCGCGTCAGCGTTCGCCCATGATCAGAACTTCCAAAGCCCCTCAGAATATGCAGCCCCATGCAATCTGAAAAACGATAAGTGCCAGCTTAGAGCCACGCAAATCGTCAGCGTTCCGAAGCGATTGTTGACCCTGCACTGCACTCGACTGCGTTGGGCAGCCCCATGCCGCGAATGCAGGGTATGCGTTGCTGCCTGAAGTGAGTTCGCTTCATTACACCGCTAACGCGATCCGCAACAAAACTCCCATCGATCGATTGTTCGACCCCCAGTACAAACCGGGCCCACAGTTTGATTTCGCCTATGCTCGCCGCAGGGCTCGCCAGCAAGCAACAAAATTTATTGAACCCTCCAGCATTGTCTTGGACGTGGGCGGGGCAACTGCATCGCTCGCCTATATGACCAATGCCAAGGTCACCGTGATTGATGATGGTGCAGCCGGTCAGCGAGTGATGAGCAAGCCTTGGAGGGACGGCGTTTTCCCGACACTTAGCGAATTCGATACAGCCACATTTCTATTTTCTCTCGAGTACGTAGAAGATCCGCGACGTATGCTCGCCGCAATTCTAAACCGCGGCTTGCGGGTCATTGCGACCTATCACTGTACCGATGATCTTCCAAACGAACTGCGGAAGGAATTGGATTTCACATCCCACGTGTCACACACCGATTGGATCACGTTTGCATCATCGATCACGCGGGATTTCTGTTGCGACTGGGCGTTTGATGGGTTTCAAAGTTCGAAACTTCTGAACGCTATCCACTACTGATGCGTTTTCGTTAGGAGCTCAGGCCAACGACTTCAGACGAAATCCAAGCGAACGCAAGTTGGCCTTGCATGAGGTTGATGGACCAAGCGTATTGCAGCGATTGACAAACGTGTCACTGAAACGATCCGTGGCCAGGAATGAGCGGGCGTGCTTGTACGGCCGGACGCGTTGAACAGGCCAGTTACACCGAACCGACTCAGCACGCTGAGGCAGCGCAAACCTCACCGCCAACTTGGCGACTCATCGAGAAAAACAACTCTAACCAGACTCGCCGGGCGAGGTCCGCAGCCACCGCTGACGCCTCTCATCGATGGTTCGCTGAATTCCCCGGCGTGCGCGATCAACATAACCGTCCATCAGTAGCGTCGTTGCAAAACCAGTTAGCAGAAAGCTGGTGACGTAGAGTGAGTTCTCTGACCAACCCCAGGAGGCAAGTTGGACCTCGGATTGAACGGGTAAATCAAGCGGCTTCAGCTCAAGTGCAAGATCAACTTCTAGTACCTCGCCAGCGTTTACGATGATCTCTCGCTTCCCGTTTTCGATCGCCATTAAAGCTGACCTCACTGAAAGCTCATAATTCCCCGCTGGAACACCCTTGAATCGGAAGCGACCAGAAGAGTCCAAAAAACCTTCACGACGCACGCCCACGCCTTCACCGTCAACACCCTTCAAAACAACTCGAACGCTACCAAAAATCGCAGGCCGATCGTCAATGCGACCATCCGTATCGTGCTCCAGCAAAACACTGCCCGAGACAGCACCTTCGCTGCTGATTGACTCATCCTCAGGGATCTCAGGCACAACTAAGTCCGCATCGGCTTCAATCGAACGCCTAGGCTCAGCATCATCAGCGCTCGCTTTACCGCGTTTCACAACAAGCATTGAAGCGTTACTCGCCACATTCGCCAGCGATCCGCTGGTGGCATTCCGCCCAGAAACCGCGACATCAACCGACGCCGGAAAGACAATCGGGGCAGCAGTGGGGCTGACTAATTGCTGAAAACTGACAACCTCTGCCACCTCTCCCGGCATGACGAAGATGTTCTCGGTCTCCGCGAAAGCTTGCCACTTTCCCTCGTCATTCGGGAACACACGCCTCAAAAAATAGTCGCCAGTGTGCAGGCCGTCGAAACTGTACCGGCCGTACTGATCAGCTTCCCTAAGGATCGCCACTTCGACATCAGCATGATCAAATCCGTACAACAGGACGTGAGCAGCTTTTGAGAGAGCCATTTCACTTTTAATGCCGCGAAGGCTCAGCGACTGATCATGCATCATTTCGCCCTGCATGTGATCTCGCGCAAGATGATCATGAATCATCTCATCGTGCATCATTTCATCATGCATATGATCCTGTGCCAGGTGATCATGCATCATCTCGTCGTGAGCGAGTTGGTCATGCGACATCCCGTCATACATGTGATCTTGTGCCAGATGTGCATCCATCATTGCTTCGTGCACCTGGTCGTACGCCAAATGCTCCTCCGCGACGTTCCCCTCCACTGTGGAAACGGGAAGCGTCCCGCGAATCTCTGCTAGCGGCACCTTGCCATTCATGCAAAGTCCGTAGTCGAGATCGAGCATTGCAAGTTCGATCGCTGACATCAAGTCAGCGAACAACAGCTCTCTTTTTTCGAGCGACTCGAGTCGAAACCGCCGGCGGCCTGGCCGTGCCAGTTTTCGCTTTTCGTTCAGTTTCGTCGAAAAAATCATTCACAACCTACATCAGCTCCACTCGGGAGCCGCAACTAACTGTGTTGTTTCTCAACGCTCAACATTTTCATTTCGCGGACCAAGAAACGCACCAACTGGTGAATCGATTTGGACGCTATGCCCAGCCTTCTCTACGCAATGCTAGTGTAATGCACACCCCCAATGCATCAAAGTGATCACCACTTCTGGGAGGGTATCAGCCGCACCCCCAGGTGAACACCGAAAAAACTCCACTTTTACTCGTTTTTTCTGCGGAAAATGGCGTTTGAGACTGCTTCAACCGGGCATCAAACTGATGTCAACTCTCATTTTTCTTCGAGAATCTTTCGCAAACAACCGCAATCCAAGAGCCCAAACCTTCGGCTCCCCGCATCTTGCTGCGTCTCCAACAGATGCATGTCCGCCAAGAGAGTGCAGTGAATCACGGCCGAACATGCCCAGTGTGCGGGTTCGCTCACTGACCCTGGATCGCATCGACGGCCTCCGTTTCCTCTAATTGCTGCATCAGTTTTGCGAAGGTGTCCATCTCGATTGGTTTCGTCAAAAATGCGTCCATTCCTGCGTCAAGACACGCACGGCGATCTTGTTCGGACGCGTTGGCAGTGAGAGCAATGATCGGCGTGTGTCGCTCGGATGACTCCTCCGCTTTCCGTATTCTGCTGGCAGCTTCGATCCCGTCCATGACGGGCATAATTAAATCCATCAGCACTGCATCAAATCGAGCGGATTCAAAGATTTCACATGCTTCCAATCCGTTGGTGGCGATGGAGACATTGTGGCCACGTCTTTCAAGCAGAGCTTTCGCAACTTTACGGTTGACTAGTCCATCGTCAGCCAGCAAGATCCGGAGGGAATGGCAGTTCTTTTGTTCCGATCGGCAGCTATCATCCGGTGTTTGACCCGACTCAAGCGGCCCCTTCTTCGAGCCGGCCTCAGCTCCTAAACCTTTTCTGACGGCAGTCAAGAGTTCCCGATAACTGATGGGCTTTTTGATTACCGAAGATGCGTGCGAATACGTGTCCGCATTGATTTCGTCGACACCAATTCGAGTCATCACAATGAAGGGTATGACGCGACACGCGGAATGCTCTCGCCATCTCTCCGTGTTGTTTGCTTCCGTTTCATCAAACGTTCTTCGGTCGATCAAGGCAAGTTGGATTGGCTTGCCTTCGTTCTTCGCTTGCTCAATCAACCGCTCCGCAGCGTCCTTATCTGCCGCTTCGCGTACATTTAATCCGAGTTGCGAGAGGAAGCCACGAATCGTAGCCAGCGACTCCCGATTACGATCCACAATGAGCAGCGTGCTCCCCTGCAATTCCCCAACATTCTCAAACGCTTCGGAATCGCCGGCCGCAGCTTCCAACTCAACGGTAAAATGAAAGTCGCTGCCACGACCTTCTTCGCTTTCGACCCAAATCTCTCCACCCATTAACCTGACCAGACGTTTGGTGATACTGAGCCCCAGCCCGGTCCCCCCATAGTTCCTAGTCGTGGTCACATCAGCCTGCTCAAACGCTCCAAAAATCTTTTCTAACGAGTCGGCTGGAATTCCAATACCTGTGTCTGAAACGGTGAAGTGCAGACGATTGGATGAATGCGTTTGTCTGTCGATCTGCACCCTCAAAACGACATCGCCATCCTTGGTGAACTTAATCGCATTGCCGAGTAGGTTGGCAATGATTTGCCGCAATCGCGTGGGGTCGCCGACCAATTGTTCTGGAACATCACTGTCAACGGAGGGAACCAATTCAATGTTCTTCTCAGCGGCGGTGGCGTCGAGCATTCGCAACGTGTCGCATAGATTTTCACGAAGCGAAAATTCCGTTTGCTCTAACTGAATCTTTCCAGCCTCAATCTTCGACAAATCAAGGATTTCGTTGATCAGGTTGAGGAGCGAATGGCCCGACTGCAAAACGACTTTCAGATTATCACGAGTTCCTTGATTGATATCCGAATCGAGCGTGAGCTCGGTCATACCAAGAATGCCATTCATTGGTGTACGGATCTCGTGACTCATCTTTGCGAGGAAATCGCTTTTCGCTTCGTTCGCCGTGAAGGCGATGTTCTGAAGTCGCTCGAACTGCCGTGCGCGACGCTTCAATCGCAATTTCGACAACAGGTGGCCGACGTGTAAAATGCGAACTCGGATGACTGCCCAAAGTAATGAAAAGATCGCAATCAAAGCTGCAAAACAATGGGCAATTAACGCTCCGAGCGATTGACTCCGCCGAACTTCACTGTCTGCAGCAAGCTTCAACTGGACTCGCTCAATCATTTGAGTGATGCCTCGACCGGCCGACTCGCGAGCTTCCTCGTATGACGCTGCCGTCAATAATTCCAGCGCTTGCTTCCGCTCTCCTTCGCGAACGAGGTCGAAAACTCGACCATCATTCTGCTGCAGTGTTTCTCCCTCGATCTGCAGCGACGCAACCTGCTGTTCACCAAAAATTTCGGCAAACTCATCCAAAACGCGGTCAATTTCTTCGTGAGCCGTATCGTATCTAGGCTGCCAAATTTCGGATCCACTCGCGGCGGCCATGTTGACCGACATCGTTGCCACCTCCACTTGATGGACCAGCACGCCTTGTAAGCGCTGCAATCGCATCCCTTGCTGGTTCAATCGATCCACCTCAAGCATGGCCGAAGCAGACCAAGCGAGCGCACTGACCATTGCTAAAACGCTCAGAAAGCAAGCGCAGCGAATCAACAGCATTTGTCGCGTTTGCCGATCCTCTGCTGCTTTGATCGCCATGTCAGCGTCTGTTGGGAGTTTGGGTAAAAAACAATAATCGCCTAGGTGGCTCAAAGCTCGGCAATCTTCGCGACACAACGCAACATGAACCCGCAAAAACAAGGGGCTTACAATTGGAACCGATCGATCCGAGTTGCTGCCGACGCCGCGATCCGCTGCCCGGCATCGCAATTGGCTGCCTAGGCCGAATCTTCCTAGCGTAGAGCAAAGTCAACGAATTTACAGCGAATACAGCTGTTTTCCAAACTTTTAAGGCTTTTTCGACCAGACGAGCCGCATCAAAAACACAAGGATCAATGACGAGCCCCCCATGGCCTGGTTGGAGCGTAAAGATCCCGATTTTCTTTCCGGCCGAATCGTGAGATTCACCTAGGATCAGCGGATTGCTAAAAGCAGCCCCGCGTCCACGTTTTTTTGCAGTTATTCGTGCAACCGCGGCAACATTCATTTCGTCAGACCACAATGGCGAGAGGAGACAAGGATGCTCAAATTGGCGTTATCGAGCGAGTCTCTTGAACTGCCAGTTTCGCGCAACAAGCTCGCTTTAAACGGCTCGAATTGCGTGTTCGATTCGATCTTGACAACCCGCATGCCCACCCAATTGCTCGTTCACGAAAACTTCGCCGATCCCAGATCTTTCGACCGGAGAGGGTGGAACCAAGTCCTCAGCGTTATTTAGGTGATCAGTGGTTTTAGCTAGTCGGGCGAAAGATGGCGGCACGAAGTGTGTTTTTTTCAAACGAACGCGTCTGATGGTCGTCCACTCGCACCGCGGTCGACGCAGAAGCTCGAGGCAGAATACCGATAATCGACTCGCTTTTAGGATGCCGCGTAACATCACCTATTGACGTCAATTCGTTGGCCGCATCGCGCGGGACTGCCAGGAACGCCATCGTCGATCTACGCAGATGCAACTTCGCCTCCCGGTCACGATTATTTCCAGAGCACCAATCTTTGAAGAAGAGGACGAAAAGCATTGTTCGATTGATCCAGAGCAGACCATGTTTCAATGTCGGTATTCACTTTTTATCGCCTCCATTCGGATCATGCTCGGATGATGCGAGTAAGATTGGCCCCGCCCAGTTGATTTGGTCGCATCGATTTCATTTGGCTCGATTGCCTTGGGCAAACCCATATTGACTCACGCCTGTTTCGCGATATCCATAAGGCGGAACAGCATGCAAAGCTCACATAGGCCAGGCTCACCATGGATGCGGATTCTGATAGATCAAATCGTGACGAACAAGAGACACCGCAGATTCCGCCCGGAATCATTTTGGAGATCTCAGACAAATTCACCCCGCTTCATACCGATGCCCCAAGCACTTGGCGTTCAACGCTGTTAGAAATCCAGCAAAGTTTTCGTGACTGCGACCACCACCAGGATAAATTGAAGTGCGTACTCACTCACTCCGTCGTTCCCGAATGGCCAAAGCGACCCGATGGGCCTTACCCGCCTGAGGTCGATGGAATGGAACCGATTGCGATGGGAGTTGGTCCAAGTCAATGGCCGCAGCAACTCTTTCTTCGAAGTCAGGACGGAAGGGAAATTGGAATCGCTGAATTGGCTTCGAAGTTACCACAGAGCTATCGGCTTAAAATGCTTGATGTCTCAAGCAAGGTCGAACTCGGCGGAATCCTATACACACCGATGGTTGGCAACGACACGATTCATAATGTCACCGGCAAACCGATTCTATTTTCCAGTGGCGAGCCAGTTGCACTTCGCCCCGGAGTAAACCGCAATTACTTTGTACATGCAGGTGGTGCAGCACACGAACGGATTACAAACATTACCTCCTTCTTTGCTTTGGCTGCTCGGGCGGGTCAGTGTCTTGAGAGTTTGCCCAATTCTGTGAATCGTCTAATCTGGCACGACTGGCCGGACGGTTTCCGGGCAATCGGTGATAAGGGAATGTGGGTCAGTGCGTTATTCGAATTGGCTTGGCAGCAATTGACGGAATCAAAGCTATCCGCAAATCGATTCAGTTGGGTTGGAACCACAAACACGCAAATCGACACGCCACCTAACGCAAAGCAACAAACGACCGCCAATGACCAAACGGACTTATCAATGTTCGCCCCTTCTGAGCCCCCACACTGGTACTCGGTCATCGATGACTTAGTTGGATCTTCGATCGCTGCCGTCGATCTGCTCTTGGCGGCAGAGGGTTGAACTGCAGACGTTTGAACTACCGAGGGCAAGCAGGACTGTGAATGGGGTCCCAAAGCGATCGCGTGGATCGCAAGCAATGAACGCATCGGCCGGCGAACACAGACTATCTGGTCATTCCGCGGTCGTTCCTCACGCTTCATCAGACAAAGAAAGGCCCTCCTCTCACCGGCCTCCAGCGTTGCTCCGCCGACCCGGTATTACGAGAAAATTCATAGCGGTCCCCTGGTTCCAGTTTCCCCAAATTTGTTTGATTCCACGGTGCTTTCACGACTCGGGGTGATTTACCTGTTCGTTCTTGAATTTATCTGAGAATCTATTGGGGATGGATGTGTGAGGAACGACTATCCCGATACAACACCATGAGCACTCAAGAACCGACAATCGACTGGGAAACTGAGCTACCACTCCACCGCGAATGGATGGTTCAGATCGCGCGAGCTCGTTTGGGCGATTTGCACGTCTGCGAAGATGTCGTGCAAGACGTCATCCTGAGTGCTGTCCGCCAGAATCCGCGGCTCGACAGCCTAAGCAATATTCGAGGCTGGTTGTACCAAGCAGTTGTCAAACGCATCGCGGATCACTTGCGGACTCGGTATCGACAGACCCGGTTCATTGATGAATTAGCAGAACGCGAACCCAAACCTGTTTTGGAAACTGGCTGGCACTGGCTGCTGGCCGAGGAACAACGTGATTCCCTAGCAACGGCAATCAAAACCCTGCCGGACCTAGATCGTGAAATTGTGATACTTAAGTTCGCGAAAAATTGGAGCTATCGGGAGCTTGCGGAGCGTTTCGGGATTGCCGAGAGAGCCGTCGAATATCGACTTGTACGTGCGAAAATGCAGCTGCGGGCGGAGCTGCGGAAATTGAGTGGAGACGATCATGAATGAGACGCTTGATGAACATGAATTGCAACGACTCCTCGATGGCAGTCTGACCAGCGAGGAACGGCTGATGTTGCTGAGCTACGCCGAGAAGCATCCAGCCAACTGGCGGCGCATAGCGATGGCATTTATTGAAGAACAAGTTTTGCGTAACGAGCTTGCCAAGCTCCCGGTAACCGACATGCCATTTGTTGAAAATCAGCAGGTTGCTCTTCCGGATTCGTTATCCGTTTCAATAAAAGATCGCCATCGTTTGCATTGGCTCGCACAGGCAGCTGCTATCTGCCTGGCCTTAGGTGCAGCCATCTGGCTAGGTCGATTCTCAACAACTCAGCAGGCCCCCGTAAAACCGACACCGCCTGAGCAGTTTGCGGAGAACATCCGGTCTCCCCAAACAAGGAACACGACACCTGTACCGTCCCCAGACCCTTCGCCGCGACTAGTCGATAGGCGAAATGAAATGAACCTGGTCAAGGCTGATAACAATGCGCCTGTAGCCGAGATGTTCAGACCATTGTTCGATCAAGAAACCTTGGACGTTTTCCGAGCGCATGGCTACACCGTCGAAGAAGAGCCCGTGATCTATGTCGTCCCAGGACACGCCGGCGAACAATACTTTGTCCCTCGAAGGAACGTTTCATTCGTTGCACATCGCGAATGAGACGTGAACATCAAACTCTCAATTCAACCAATCACTGCGGGCCGCATTTCAAATCGGGCCAGAAAAGCTTTTTCTAAAAAGAAAGGAAATCGATGAAAACGATGCTTATCCAACCAGTTTGTTTTTTGATCCTGTCTTCGATGTCTATCGCCTTTGCTGGTGAAAACGACAAGGCGGGAAAAAAGGAAAACCAATCAGAGCCAAACATTGGCGTTACGGTGATCCACACGAATGATGGCGAAAAATCTCGGAAGGAAAAAACGACACCCCATGCAAAACAAATCATAATCGCAATCAACGATAAAATAGAAAAACTCGATTTGAGCGAAACCGCCGATGAATCAAGCGAGGAAGCCACCCAGATCATGAACGCACCTGACGACAAGAGTCAGGTAAAGACAACCATCATCGGACACGGCATGATCGTTGGCCCGGACGGAGAAAAAAAGACCTTTCAATTCGGTAGTTCAGAGGAGAGCGAGCAAGCTCTCCAAGAGCTTCCCGAAGAAGTAAGGACGCGTCTTGAACAAGTGATGAAGAACGCGAAAAATCGTGCAGCCTTCGGTCAGGTTCTTAAAATCGGTCCAGATGGGGTAGCCAAGAGCATTGAGGTGGATTTGAATCGCATCAAACCCTCGGAGGAATTCAACCTGCAAGGCGACGCGATGATATTCATCGAGGAAGCGATTCGCGGAACTGGTACCAAGGGCATGCCTGAATTTGACCAATCACTTGAGTCACGTGGGTCCAGCGGGGGACGCGCAATCATCATGCTTCCCGATGGAAGCCCCAAGGAAGTCACCGTCGACATCGAAGAGGTGGAAAAGGCACTGAAGGACGCCATGACGAACAAAACACTCCCGAAGATCCTCGAGCTTTATTCCGGGGATCAAGCACCAGACAAAAAGAGCAGAAACAAAACTAGCGGCAAGATGCGTGGCAAATCCGTTTCTGACAAACTCGATTTGATCTTAAAACGATTGGACGAGATTGAGACACGGGTTCGAAGCCTGGAAAACAAATAGCCAAAGAGTTTCCAACTTAAAACCAACGAAGACACCCTTTCGCTCAACAACTGACCGAAGGGGTGTGAGCTTACCCGGTCAACCGATCCTCAATTTTTGAGAGAGTTAAGCGATCGTCCCATTTGGATTGAAAAGTTTTCCGGAACCGGCTCCTGTCTGCAGGAAGCAAATGTTATCGAAGACTTGAAAACATTCTTCTCGCCTGAGTCATCACGACTGGCCGCGACAAAAAACGCACGAAAGCATCTTCAGACGCGTTCCGTGCCTCACCAAACATGCCGTGCTCGATTGGGTGAACACACAAAAACCGCTTTGCTCACAAGGGCGGCTGAACGATCGAGGACGGCACAATGAACGTGCCCACCGTTCCCCAAGCAGAAAAAAAAATTGCGAAGAAACTTTCTTCGCCGGTCACGTTAGGCTGCTAACACTTGTCACTCAATTCGCGGCAGGCAAACCCGCGGAACCTTAGTTCAAAGGTTTTCCGGCAGCGGCAAAAGGCTGCAGAGCAGGGTCTCCAATGACGACATAAAGCAACCGATTTTGGGGTAAATTTCGGTTCGCTTTCTGGTCCTCGCTGATCACAAATTCGCCCGCTGTTATTTGCTGAAAACCAATCAACGCATTGAGCAGTTGTTGGTAGGATTGACCAACAGTTTTCCCTTCCAGCCATCCCTCTAACACTGGATACAGATGGGGGAAACCGGAACTGAGTCGCTGGTGACCAAAGGCGACCACTGCTCCCTGATCGACCGCGCGTATCGAAAAGGCATCTCGTTGGGTCACCCTGTATCCGCCGGGGGCTTCTCGAAGCTTTGGCAAATCGGATTCCCAGGGAACCGCTGAAAAGCAAGAGCCGGACAGCACGATTTTCCCTTCGATATCCTCTGGCAGGCCATCAATGTCGACACTGCAGGCCATGCCAGGAATTCCGTGTCCATGCATAATCCACAGCTTCGATTCGGCCATCGTGCTTGCCACGGGTGGTGAGAACGATTTCACGAATGTTTGTTTCCCGGGGGTCGTTAAGTTCCATACTTGCTGTCCCGGCAACTTTGGGGCGGCCGCAGCTTGCTGACCGTAAATCGCAATGATGGATGTGCTCATACCAAACTGCTCGAACACCTTTCGCAGGACCCCGGCCTTTTGCAGTGAGCGAGTTTCGGATGCCCGATTTATCTGGCTGATCGCAAGGGGCTTCACTTCATCGGACGCCAGAGGTTGAAAGCTGATTGAGCGGTCAATCAAACCCGCAAAGGTTTTTTCGTCGGATGCCACGAGTAAGCCAGGTTGCACGTCAAGCTGCGCGTCGTCATCAATCGTCGATAACAGTTCCCACATCCCAAGTAACGTGTTTTCTCGAAAGGA
>JARGNK010000151.1 GCA_029213145.1 Rubripirellula sp.
CTGCGAACCAGGCCGCTGCGAATCGGGCCGCTGCCAGAATCGGGGGCCACTGTGACGCTTAGGTGCCGCCAAAGAGCTTGTTTTTCACTGTTTTCGAGCCTACTTAACGGAATGATGTTCGCCACCGCTCGTACATGCAGCGTCTGTTTTGTAAAACCGGGCCGGAAAAGAAGCCCGTGGAGAGGAATGGGCCTGAGACCGGAGACTTGCAGAGCTTTCGCAGGCGGGAAATCGGTCGCCCCCCGAAAACAACCTTCGGCAACCACCACCGCTCCACGCACAACAGTTTTCGGCGAGTTTTTTGGCTCGCCGGTGAGATTACCCCCGAACATTGAATCCGATGAATCAAGACAGCGACGGCAAGGACCCGAGAGAAGCCCGACGCGAGAAGCTGCGCAAGATCGAAGAAATGGGTATCGATCCATTCGGCTGCCGCTTCGACGACCGCAGTTTCATCGCGGATTGCCGCCAGCGATCCGAAACCGAAATTAAGTGGACTCGCCAAGATGGCGAGGAAGTCCCTCTGCCCGACTTTGCCGATGAAAACCTTGACTATCGACAGTGGAAAGCTGACAACGGCCCCGGTGCCGAATCGGGCCCAACGGTCCGCGTGGCCGGTCGCATCATGCTGTCCCGTGACACTGGTAAATTGATCTTCGCCAACATCCGCGACTGGACAGGCGATATTCAAATCTTCATTGGCAAGAAACAGGTCGGTGAAGAAAACTTCGCGCTCGCCAAACTCTTTGACCTGGGCGATCTGGTCGGTGCCGAAGGTCGGCTTGGACGGACCAATACCGGTGAATTGACCGTGTTTGCCGAAAAATTATTCCTGCACTCCAAAATGCTCGAACCGGCGCCCGACAAGCACGCCGGCTTGACCAATCCCGATCTGCGGCAACGAATGCGGTACGCCGACTTGGCATTCAATGATGGTGCCATGCAGGCCTTCTTGGATCGCACGAAAATCGTCAAGTCGATTCGCAGTACGCTGGATCGAGATAATTTTTGTGAGGTCGAAGGTCCTACGCTGCATGTCGTACCGGGCGGGGCGGCCGCGCGACCATTCGCGACCCACCACAATGCCCTCGACATGCCCCTAACCATGCGGATTGCCCTCGAATTGCACCTGAAACGGTTGATGGTTGGTGGCATGGAACGGGTCTACGAACTCGGACGCGTCTACCGCAACGAAGGGATCAGCCCACGTCACAATCCCGAATTCACGATGCTGGAGTGCTACCAGGCTTACGGTGATTACGGCACTATGATGGACTTAACCGAACAACTGATCGTTGATGCGATCGATGCGATCGGCGGTGGGTACATCCGACAATTCGATGGAAAAACCATTGATTTCACACCACCGTTTCAACGCGCCACCTACGCTGACTTGTTTCAGAAAGCAACCGGCATCGATGCCTCTGACGAGGCTGCCGTGATCGAACACGCCAAGAAGTTGAATCTCGAAACCGAGGGAAAACATCCCGACGTGATTCGCAATGAGATCTTTGAGGAACAGGTCGAAGATACGTTGGAGGGACCGATTTTCGTCATCGACTACCCCGCCAGCATTTGCCCGCTCACCAAACGCAAGCGAGACAATCCCGAAATTGCGGAGCGGTTTGAGCTGTTCGTACTAGGGATGGAATTGGCCAACGCCTACACCGAACTGAATGATCCTGATCTGCAACAGCAGCTATTTGAGACCCAGTTGCAGGGACTCGAGGAAGAGGATTCGATGGCCAAGATGGATCACGATTTTGTTCGTGCACTCCGATATGGCATGCCACCGGCCGGCGGTCTCGGCGTGGGAATCGACCGTCTCGTGATGATTTTGGCCGATAAAAAGTCGATTCGCGACATTATCTTGTTTCCCCTGCTACGGCCGGAGTGATCAACCGCAGGCCACAACGACTGCGGCCCGGGGTGATTCCCTCCTAACAATGGGTGATTCCCTCTCAAAAGCTGGGGGATTCCGCCGGTCGCCCCGATGCCAGCGATCAATTTGAGCCGCAGCATTTCCCGCTGCGCCGGCTTTTCTGCGGATCGACCCCGGCTTTTCTGAGGTCCATGTCCCGGCTGTTTTGAGCAACTTGGGCTTGGCTGGTCTGTCGAACCGGTGTTTGGGCCGAACCGGTGTTTGGGCCGAACCGGTGTTTGGGCCGAACCGGTGTTTGGGCCTGTCAACGAAAATTGGTTCGCACGGAGCTCGGGGGCTCGCCTACCCAGCGTCGGCAGCCAGCGTTCCTGTTTGCCGTTTACGTTCGCTTGCTTTCTTTCCTAGACTCCGCTTACGGAGGTGGTTCGCCTGAACAACGCACCACACGTTTTGATCACCAAGGATGGGATTATGTACCGCTGGCTTCTTTGCTTTCGTTACCTACGAACGCGTTATATCGCATTAGCATCGATTATTAGTGTCACGCTGGGCGTTGCGACTTTGATCGTGGTCAACAGTGTGATGGCAGGATTTTCTGCGGAGATGCATGATCGACTGCATGGGGTGGCCGGCGACATCATGATCGAATGCCAAGCGAGCGGCGGAATGCCCGATCCCGACGCTCACCTCGCAGAAATCCGAAGAATTTGCGGCAAGGATCTGGTTGGATTTACCGCCAGCGTACACGTGCCTGCCATGCTCGGGATCGAATATAACGGCCAATTGATTACAGGCCACGTCAACTTAGTCGGACTCGATCCGAAGACCTTTGACCAGGTCAGTCAATTCGGTCGACATCTGCTGCACCCCGAAAACCAAGAGCAAGTCAGTTTTGATCTTCGCGAAGGTGGCTACGCCCCGGAACGAGTTCAATTCCCACCAGCTGGCTGGTCATACCGGCGTGTCAAAGTCGAATACGAACGAGCCTTGGCTGCGGAGCAGGCGAGGATCGATGCAATGCGAGCGCGAACGGACACCGAGTCGACCACCGTATCTGAAACCTTCGAATCTGCCGGGCCCTCGGTAAATTTCGGACCGACAGTGAATTTCGGATCAAGCAACACCACGGAAACCGACACTGCATCGGGACCAAGCGTTGGCATCGGTCCTGGCTCGGAGTTGTTTGCCGACGGAGAAACAGCAACGGCACAGAAATTTGACCCGAAAACGGAGCAGTTCCCCGGCATCATTCTCGGCATCGCAACCTGCAGCGTACGTCACCGCGACGCCAACAATCAGGTTCAAGATTTTTACTACGGGCTACCCGGCGACGATGTACGAATGATGTTCCCCAACGCGGCAGAAAACACCAAAGTCGTCAATCAAAAATTCACGGTTGTCGATTTGTACGAATCCGGCATGAGCGAGTATGACGGTTCGTTCGCATTTTGTCGGCTCGACCAACTGCAAGAATTCCGTGGCATGATTGACCCACAGTCAGGCACTCGAAGTGTCACGACCATCCAATTAAAAATGGCGGAAGGCACCAACCTGGCGGCAGTCCGAGATACCCTACGTCGCCGCTTCCCACCGCAACAATATGCCTACAACATCCAAACGTGGCGTGACATGCAAGGCCCACTGCTGGCGGCGGTTCGCTTGGAAACGATGATCCTTAACATCCTGCTGTTCCTCATCATTGCGGTCGCTGGATTCGGGATTCTGGCAACCTTTTTCATGATCGTTGTCGAAAAGACGCGGGATATCGGGACGCTCAAAGCGTTGGGAGCTTCCGGCAAAGGCGTGATGAGTATTTTCCTGAGCTACGGGTTACTGCTCGGGTTTGTCGGCAGCGGCGCGGGATTGCTTGGCGGACTGCTGTTCGTGTCGAACATTAATGAAATTGCCTCGGTTATCGAAAAGATCACCGGGCAGGAAGTATTTGACCCAACGGTTTATTATTTCAGCGAAATCCCAACGATTGTGCATCCATGGACCCTGGCCTGGGTGATGGCGGGTGCCGTCACCATCGCCGTGATCGCTAGCGTGCTCCCGGCCATGCGAGCGGCAAGAATGAATCCGGTTCGCGCTCTTCGCTTTGAGTGATCCGCGATTTTCGCATTGAACAAATTGAACCAACCGGCTGGTGGCATCCATAAACGTTCACACTGTCAAGGCTATCCAATGAACGACGAAATTATCCTCTCGGCTCGTGGTCTCCATAAGAGTTTCCACAAAGACCGTAACGAAGTTCCCGTTCTACGAGGACTCGATCTTGAGGTCACACCGGGCGTGGTCACCGCGTTGGTCGGCCGCAGCGGCAGCGGTAAAAGCACCCTCATGCATCTGCTGGCTTCACTGGATCAACCAGATCGGGGAGAGATCTACTTCGGGAATGAACGGATCGACAATGCGAGTCGCCCGAGACGCGATTTCTACCGCAATCGAGAAATTGGAATCATCTTTCAGTTCTACCATTTGTTGCCAGAATTATCGGCCGTCGAAAATGTGTTAGCGCCTATGATGATTGGACAAAGTGCGTGGAGCTATTTCCGGCACCGAAAGGAAGCCCGACTCCGGGCCGAAGCGATGTTGGATCGAGTCGGTTTGTTGCATCGTGCCACGCATCGGCCAGCCGAAATGAGCGGTGGTGAAATGCAAAGAGCCGCCATCGCTCGGGCGCTCATGACCGACCCCCGATTGCTGTTGGCTGATGAGCCCACCGGTAATTTAGATACCGAAACCGGGCTAGACATCCTGAAATTGCTGACCGAACTCAATCAGCTTGACGGACTATCCATTCTGATGATCACCCATGACGATTCCATTGCGGCCGGTGCTGACGTTTGCCACCGCATGCAAGATGGCCAACTGCAAATCAATCCAGCACAGCCGAATTTCCAGGTTGCCGACAATCGGATTCCTGCTTAGCTCAACACAATTGCTGATCGCAGTGACCTGAAGCATCGAGTCGCCGCAGATCGCGAACAAAGGCGACCTGCAGATCGCAATCTGCGATTCCTTGCGGGTATACTATTGCGATCATGTTTTTCGCTTTGAAACTTTTCGTGCGCGGTTTTACTTGCCTGCTCCGTGATCTATCACCGCTGGCTCTTCCGGCACTGCTATTCCTGACGGCACCGCTGACACAACCGGGCTGGGGGCAATCGCTCTATTTGGAAACTGACTGGAAACGCGACGGATTCGTTCGCCAGCGATTTCAGATCATGGGGACTGGCGGCCGCAACAATCCGTTGCGGCGACCGTTGCGTCAAGCATTCGATGGTGACGCGATCTACGTCCGTTTCACGCTGCGTTACGCCGCCTCCTCCATCGACACACCCTTGGACGGGGACGGTGAATTTTTTGTCCTGTGGCTGGATGATCAGGAGGGAAATGCGACTAGCACACATCACCTGAATGTCCCCAATATCGGGTTGCATGTTGACGGTGATAAAAATCGATTCATGGTTCGTTACTCATCCAACAATCAACAATTTGGTCCCGCATTGCAAGGCGATCGCGACACCGTGGTCGTCGCCCGTCTCTCCAAATCAAAAATCGGTCCCAGCGAACCGTTTGATCAACTCAGTCTGTGGGTCGACCCCACACCCGATG
The DNA here is from genome assembly GCA_029213145.1 of Rubripirellula sp. Lineage (GTDB taxonomy): Bacteria > Planctomycetota > Planctomycetia > Pirellulales > Pirellulaceae > Rubripirellula. Next base: position 5,501 of record JARGNK010000151.1, read on the forward strand.
CGGAAAACAAACCGGTGGCCTCAACCAAAAACAGGCAAGCCCTTGCACGGGTCACGTGGTTGGGGTTTTCCACTGGTGGCAAGACCGAACTGGAAGACGTGATCGAAGTCAGCGAAATTGGCGTGGCAACTTCATGGCGAGAAATCTTCGGATTGCCGCCAAAACCGACGACAGAAATAATGCCACTTCCATCGCCGACGCTTGATTTCACAAGTCAGATCTTGCCGATTCTTCGTTCGCATTGTTTCGAGTGCCACGCAGGCGAAGACGCCGAAAACAACGTTCACCTCGACCGCTGGGATGATGTACTGAACCAAACGACACCGCGGAATGCAGAGCAAAGTCGACTTTACGAATTGGTAGCCAATGGAGAAATGCCACCGGGCGAGAAGCACTTGTCCAAAGCGGAGCTGGAAATACTTGAGACTTGGATCAACGAGGGAGTCCATTGGGACGAAGAACAACTCCCAACGCCAACCCCAACTTCACAACACTGGGCGTTTCAACCCATCGAGCGACCATCGATTCCGACTGTGCAAAGAAGCGAGTGGATTCGTTCGCCGATCGATGCTTTCATTGCTCATCGTCACGAGCAGCGAGGACTAACCCCGGCTCCTACAGCAGACCCAAAAACACTCGCACGACGTGCTTCGCTGACGCTGCTAGGATTGCCACCCACGCCGAACTTCAACTTCGATACTGAAGAGTCGACTCAACAGTTACTGAATGATCCTGCTTACGCGGAAAGGTGGGCCAGGCACTGGCTTGATGTCGCTCGTTGGGCGGAAAGCAACGGCCACCAACACAACCGGATGCGGCCCCACGCTTGGCGGTATCGCGATTGGGTCATCTCTGCGTTCCAGCACGACAAACCCTTTGACCAATTCGTCTTGGAGCAAGTCGCGGGTGATGAGATGGAACCCAGCCTTGACGAGTCACTTGTCGCAACCGGTTTTTTGGCTGCCGCCCGCTACAGCGGCAATGAACTCGACAAGCAGATTCAGCGAAACGAAATTTTAGTCGATATCACCAACACGACTGCTCAGGCATTTCTTGGCCTGACATTCCAGTGCGCTCAATGTCACACACACCGTTTTGATCCAATCTCTATTCGCGATTACTATCGCTTCCAAGCTTTTTTCGGTCGGGGACAACCGGGCAATTTGGTGCTCGGTTCCAATCCACCAGAAAGCCGGGATTGGATCGATCAACGCTGGCAGATCTTTGATTCTACGAAACACCGATTGATCAACGTCAAACGAAAGCAGGGTCATCCTGAACCAATTCTTGTGACCCCGAAAGCAGTGATCGCGGCACTCAAAGGAAATGAAAAAGCTCGCTTCAAGCAACTTGAATCCCAAATCGAACCACTGGCGAAAAGCTGGGGATTTTACTCCCCCGTCGCTTCCGCCCAATCGACTTTTGTGGCACCCCATGAAATGCGTTGGCCACTCCCCAGAGCCTCAGGCACGCTGGCTTCGAACCAAACCCATGTATTGATTCGCGGTGACGTCAAAGTCCCGGGTCCAGAGGTTCAAGCAGGCTGGCCGGCATTATTTGGACCCTCGAAAATCGATCCCCAGAAACCTCGCACATCGCTCGCCAAGTGGATCGCAAGTCGCAACAATCCGCTCACTGCTCGGGTCTGGGTCAATCGAATCTGGCAGTGGCACTTTGGCCGCGGTTTGGTCGAAACGAGTGGTGACTTCGGAATCAAGGGAAGCCAGCCCAGCCATCCTGAGCTGCTTGATTTTCTGGCAAGCGAATTGATGGAATCTGGGTGGAGCACGCGACATGTGCAACAGTTGATCATCAATTCATCGACGTATCGGCAAGCAAGCCAATTCTCAGCATCCAATTCAACCATTGATCCTGATAACCAATCATATTGGCGTTGGACACCACGACGATTGGAAGCAGAGGCTATCCGCGACTGCATGCTGTTCGCTGCCGGCCTACTCGATCCCAAAACAGGTGGTGTCAGCGTCGCGAACGAGGCAAATCGGCGTAGTCTGTACCTCACTCAACAACGCGATCATCTCCCTGATCAACAAGGACTCTTCGATGGCCCAGGAGGCGTCGTCAGTTGTTCCCGTCGCCGTGTCTCCACCACTGCCTTGCAGCCTCTATGGTTGATGAACAGCACCTTAGCACAGCAAGCCAGTGAAGGCTTGGCTGCGCGGGCTGGAACCGTTCAAGCTGCTATCAAGATCGCCTTCGGACGCGATGCAAACCAAGCCGAACTCGATACGCTTCAGCAACTTGCCACAAAATACGGTTTGGCAAGTGCCTGCTCCGCAATTCTTAATTCGAGCGAATTCATTTATATCCCCTGAACTTTTTTGCAGACCCTAATTTTACTTAGCGTCTTAAGATTGACTTGGCGCGTTAAGAGTCGAGCTTGAAGAGGAAATTTAGATGTCGAATCGACAAACTCTATCTCGTCGTCAGTTTCACTTACAGACTTGCTTGGGTGCTGGATCGGTTGCGCTCAACGCGATGCTGCATCAACAAGCCAACGCCTCCGAACAATTGCAACCACATCATTCTCCGACTGCCACAAACGTGATTTTCTTGTTCATGTCGGGCGGGCCAAGTCAGGTGGACACCTTTGACCCGAAACCAGAGTTGGATCGATTAGCGGGAAATGACGTTCCTGAATCTATCGCACGCAATGTGCCGAAGATCCAGCGTGCGGGACTTAGAAACTTGATGGCCTCACCCTGGAAATTCCACAATTCAGGTGAAAGCGGATTACCGATCTCTGAATTATTCACCCAAACCGCAACTCATGCTGATTCACTCTGTCTGATCCGCTCGATGAGCCATCGAAATCCGGTGCACGGTCCTGGGGAATGTGTCGCATTGACTGGAACAGGAACAGGGGATCGACCAAGTTTGGGATCATGGACACTCTATGGACTTGGTCGTCAAACAGAGCAACTGCCCGCGTTTATCACGATGAATGTTCATACCGACGGCATGCAATTTCCTCAGGCTGCGGGATGGGGCTCCGGTTTTCTCCCCGCTCACTGTCAGGGTACCGTCGTTGACCCGATACAAGGAATTCAGAACCTGACGATGCCACAAGGCGTGGACACAAGCCGTCGCCAGCACGAAATCCAGGCAATCCAACAACTCAATCGCAACTTCCTTGACAGCGTCAAACACAACAGTGAATTGGAAGCACGAATACGCAGCTACGAACTTGCGTTTCGCATGCAGACCGCTGCGCCAGAACTGTTCGACTTGGCACGTGAATCCGACACGACCCATCAAATGTACGGATTGGAATCCAAACAAACGCAAACGGTGGGGCGAGCCTGCCTGCTAGCGCGACGAATGGTAGAACGCGGCGTACGATTTGTTCAACTCCGTGTCGGTGGGTGGGATGCACATGGCAATCTCAAAGACAACCACGAAAAGATGGCGGCCCGAACAGATCGCCCCATTGCCGCATTGTTGAAAGACTTGAAACGTACCGGGCTTCTTGATTCAACCCTTGTGGTTTGGGGAGGCGAATTTGGGCGCACCCCCACAATGGAAGGCCGAGCTAACGGACGAGATCATTCACCTGCTGCTTACACAGTTTGGCTCGCCGGTGGCGGTATCGCCGGAGGACGAATCATCGGCGAAACGGATGCAATCGGCTATGCGGTACAAGACCGACCCGTCAAACCACAAGATCTACATGCCACGATTCTACATGCCCTCGGAATCAATTCCCGGCAGTTATTGTTCGATCATCACGGCTTGCAAGAGAGCCCGCTCGGTGTCAGCGGGGGATCAGCGCTAGTGGATCTGTTTGGAAAGATGGGATGACCGTAAAAAATGTACAACCTGATTCTTTGCATCACTGAGGTTGCATGCGGTTCTCATGAACCGCCCCGGCCGGCCACAGGATCACCTTTCCATCTCGGCCGCTCGTCATCAACATGCGGCCATCAATCGTTGCGTCGACAGAGGTGACGTCACCGGTGTGCTTTCTCAGGGAGAGGATTTCACGGCCACGAGAACCTTCACCACGAGGATCCCAAACCCTCGCTGTATCATCTACAGATGATGTGACCACTCGCACTCCGCTGGCGGCATCCCCCAAGACAGCAACGCCGGTAATTTGATCGGCGTGCCCAATCAATTCAACAGGCTTGCCAATCGGTTGATCGTTCAGCATCCAGGTCCGAACTATCTTATCTTCGGCTCCGACCGCTAGGACCGAACCGTCCGCTGAAAACGCTGCGCACGTGTAATCAACTTCAGGAGCAGAAAAGTCAACTCCGTCACTCCAATCCGCCGTTTTCCAAAGGTGAATCATCCCACGATCTCCGACCGCAACCAATCGCTCGCCGGTCGATGAAAAACGCACACGCCGGACCGCAGAAGTACCATTACCATCGGTCGGCTCGTTCGATAGCTGGCGAATCTCAACCACTTTGCCCGCGCTCTCATCCCAGTTCCAAAGACGGACATTGCCATCCATATCACCGGTCGCTAACACGTACTGCGACTCGGCAATCACTACCGGTGAAAATTGGACCGTCGTGATCGGACGTTCCGATTCAAGTTTCGCCAAGGCTTGCCCTGTGGCGGCATCCCAAATTTTTAATGATCGGCTCGCGGTCGCGACAAATCTGCCATCGGCGGAAAAACAAGCCTCGGTCAAGGCGGCATGAGCGCGATAACTCTTCAACAGTCGTTGTGAATCCAGCCCCCAGAGAAAACCACCGTTCCTGTTCATCGTTACCAAACGATTTTCGTCAACGGAGACGACAACTTCGGCAGAACCGAGAACCGATGGCAACTCAAATGAGCGAACGAGCTTGTAGGTGAGTGATGAGTTCTCTGGGGCTTGTGAATCCACCACGTTTTTCCAAGAGTAAATATTAACGTTTGATGGAACCTCTGTACCAACCGAACGACTAACAAGAATCGTCCCTGGTGATTTTCCAAATTTTGCGGAGGTAATATGCTGACCGATGGTGGACTTGTTACCCTCACGAACAATCGACTCCGACGCGCGGTCAAGAACAACACTCTGGCCGGTCCTCAAATCCCACAATCTCGCATCGCTCGCCCTCACATCTCCCACATTTCCTTCACTAACAGTGAGCGCATGTTGTCCGTCCTCAGCTACGACGACCTGGGTGACCAATCCATCATGCCCTAGACGCCGCGTCAGTTTACGGGTTGCGACATCGATCACTGTTAACTGCTCATCATCGGCGGCCAACAACAAATATTTCCCATCCACCGAGAAAACAGCTTCATTGACTCGGAAGCCACGAACGGTTTCCACTGGATCCCCAAGCGGTTCCCCACTCTGCAGATCCCAAAGCACACCAAATCCAGATCGATCCGCAGTAAACATCAGCTTTGAATCTGGGGAGATGGCAAACGCCGTGACCGCCTGTTCATGCAATTTCAATCGGTGAGTAATTTGAGGAGGTGTTTTACCACTCGGATCAAGTGTCCAAAGCAGAGCTTTGGCTGCTTGGCCACTGGAACCAGTGAGTAGATAGCGACCATCATTTGAAATGGCAAACGATGTATTGATCCCGGTTCCGCGGGCTTCATGCAGTTTTGTTCCCAATCGAAGATCCCAAATACGAATGGTTGCATCTGCATTGCCAATGAACAAACGATTTGACAAACGATCGATTCCCATCGACATCGCGACATAGGAAGTCCCTTCCTCCAAGACTTCATCTTGAAGCCTGACAGCCTGTGAGAAGCCAAGATTATCAGGGTCAATCTCCATCACTCGGGCGGTGTGATCATGACTTGCCGTAACAACTCGATTCCCGTCACGCGAAAATGCAGCCGATAAAATCTCGTCTCGATGGGCTCGTGCTTGTCTTAATGCCGGCTGATCAGCTATTCCGTGAACAACCGCAGCGCTAACGTATTTCTCGGGCCACCAACTCCGTACCGTCCCATCATTCGACGCCGAGACAATGGCGGTTGCTTGCCCACGCAAAAACTCAGCCGCAACCACCCAGCCACCATGCCCCTTCAGTGTCTGTTCTAGCTCAGCGTTCTCCGCATTCCACATTTTGACCGTATAGTCATCTGAGCAAGTGACCAATTTCGAACCGTCACCGCTAAATTGCAACGAACGCACTACATCCGCATGAGCCGCACCATTTTTCAATGCCACCGAAGATTGACGCGTTTCGCGCAGGGAAAGATCGATCAGCGGGACCGTCGGAACAGAAACCGGAGCCGTTGAATCGCTGGTCTCGCTCTTCAACTGAACCGAGTCAATTGCTTGTCGGATGCGACCCTCATAATCGATTACCGTCGCATTGGCCGGATTCCACAGCCAGACGTTTCCTCCCAAATCGCCTGAGGCCACGCGTTCTCCGTCGGGAGCGATGGCAACCGATGTCACGGGAGCGCGATGCATGGTCATGGTTCCCATCTGATCCAACCGAATTGCCTGCGAATCGCGATCGGAATCGGCTCCCGATTTCCTGACGGCTTTCCAGACCACGACTTGACCTGTCACGTTATCTGAAATCGCAGCGGCAATTCGCAACTTACGCCGATCGCCCGCAACGGCAATCTGCTGAACTGCGGAAATATGGTAGGCAGCTTGATCGCTCGTCAATTCACTCGCGGACTGTTCGTCCCAGATCCGCACGGTTCGGTCAGTTGAACCGGTCACAAGCAAGCCGTCGTTGCTGAATTTCAAGTCATTCACGCGATCGCGGTGCATCGAAATGGTCCGAATCAGCGATCCACCTGAATCTAAGATCAGCACATGCCCTGACTGTGTCCCAACCGCTGCAATTTGGAGCCCCGAATCGATGGCGACGCATGTGGCCCGATAAGCGGAAAAATCGCTCGCGGCAAACGGTTCCGGCGGAGCAAGTTCAGCATTCTCCGAAAGCATCATCCGCTGCACAGATCCGTCAGTCAGTGTGACGAGTATGAATGTGCCCGATGCTGCCACTCCCATATCGCTAACCGGTGCGAGATTGGATTGCACCGAGTACGCCTGATTGGATTGATTCCAAAGCCAACGCCACTCCCAACGATCAATTTGATCGCGAAACTGCGGTGACCGTCGGAGCGAGGTCAAGATTTCCCGAGCGCCATCGACTTCATTACGCTCCAATCTCGCTTTTGCTAATCCGATCATCGAAACGTACTGTTCGTAATGCGCCCGCTCCCGTTCGCGTTCCGCTTCGGCTTGTGCCAATTTTGCCTCATCACGCGCGTCCAATGCTTCGCGTTTCCGCATCTCCGCTGCCAGCGTGGCTTCCTCGGCCAACTCTTTATTCTTCACTGCCGCGTCTTTCGCAATCCGCTCAGCGTCAGCAGATTTCAAGGCTGCGTCTTTGGCTTTCTCTTCCTCGACTTTCGCTAGTTCTGCCTGATCGCGTGCACGCTCCGCATCGTCCCTGGCTTCGTCGGCCAATTCTTTATTCTTCACCGCCGCGACTTTCGCAATCCGCTCAGCGTCAGCAGATTTCAAGGCTGCGTCTTTGGCTTTCTCTTCCTCGACTCTGGCAAGCACTGCGGCTTTCTTTTCATTGTTGATCACGAACAGTGCGGAACTACCGCCAACCAAAATAAAGGCAAGCATGGCGATCGCGGCGCCACGCAACATTTTGAGCCTTGATTGCCTTGACTCGCGTTCCTGATGAGCAAAGCGAAGACGTTTGAGTATGGGTTGATGCTCCGGATCGCTCTCGTTCAAAAGCGACACACCGAAATCCAAGTCGCCGTTCTCCAGTGCAGCCAACGCATGAACGCGTTTGGTTTCGGCCAAACCTTCAGCCGCACGCAGGTTACCCGGCCAAGATTTGATCGCCTCTTCAAAACGAAAAGCCGCCCGCGAAAAATGGGAATAAGAGCTTTCGCGTCTACCGTTCTCTAAATCCTCAGCGGCGCGCGAGGCCAAGGAAACGCTTTCGGCATGAGCCCGATAATCACGAATCGCTTGCTGAAAACTTGGCACGTCCGGATAGCGGTCTTCCGGTTCCGTTTCCATCGCTTTCATCGCGACATCAAGTAATTCGCTTTTCTGATCATCCGGCACAGGCAGAATCGTGTTATTCTTTACCGCCATCAAGCACTCCGAGATGCTCTTGGCGTGATGCGGGGCAGATCCAGTGATGATCATATACAGCGTCGCACCCAGCAAATAAATATCCGCTGCTGCACCAATCTTTTTAAGCGGCCCCGTTGCTAACTCAGGAGCCATGAAAGCGGGCGTGCCCCCAAGCCCCATCGACATGAAGATTGAATCTCGTTTTTCATAATCCGCTGTCGGTAGTGCCAGCCCCCAGTCCATCACCAAAACGACACCAAAATCACCAAGCATGATATTTTCGGGTTTGATATCACGGTGAACAATGCCACGAGTGTGCGCGAACGCAATTGCGTCGCACGCCTTTAAGAGGATCTCCAAGTTCTCGTCTTGCGTCTTCTCGGCAATGACGTCAGACCACGGGGTACCGGCGACACGCTTCATGGAGTAGAAGAGATCGCCGCGCGAGCTCACCGCGACATCATGAATCGGCACGATGTTTGGATGATCAAGATCGCTTGTGACAATCGCCTCGGACAGGAACTGCTGCCGCCGCTCTTTCTCAACCAACTCCAGACTTCTGTTGCGAATCAATTGAGCGCGGCGGCGGCCCTCTAGAGGCTTGATCACTTTCAACGCCAAAATGCGATCCAGGGAACCCTGACGGGCTGCATAAACATCGCCCATTCCTCCTTGCCCAAGTTTACCAACCAGCTTGTAATCGGCTGATTTCTGCGGATCAGCCTGCACCTCAGCGACATCACATTTTCTTAGTCGCGTTAGTTGCTCATCTGCGATCGTACGATCGGCGGAAATGGGAATCGACGCACCCGCCTTTCCGACCCGCGCGTTCCAAGCCTCCAAATCACGAGGCGGTAAATCCCGAGGGTTCACGGTAAAACTGACGTCAGCGCTCGCCATAATCGAATCGAACGTCGCTCCGATATCCTCTGTCGAATCGCTGTCCCGCACAGTGTGGTCGCTATTTCCCGCCTTCACGGTACCGCGAGATTTTGACGGCGCGGCACCCGCATTGTTATCCACGCCACTTTCTTCAATCGGGCTGGTCCGGTCGATAGCGTGACCATCGATCGTCTTGTCCAACACATCTTCAATCGCTTCCTGACCTACCGTTGCACCCAACTGAACCGTTGGATCATCGCTGCCAATGGTTTTGGCAACCGCATCGCCCGCCGACTCCTCGGAGACCGCCGATTCGTCGTCTGGAATGATTGTCGTCTCACCGAATCGGATCTTGCCGATGCTAGGCGGCAGAAAATCTCCCTGAGTCGTTTCGTGACTACCAGAATCCTGGTTTGACTCTAACCGTGAATCATTAGAGGAATCCGAATGAGGATCTTCGTGCGGTTGCTCTTTAGCCATGGCGAGAAGGCTTGATGGTTTGTGTTATCGGAATCGATTGATTTGTTGGCTCGCTCTTCTGAGCCAGCCAACACGCTAAATTGAATTTCCAACCTCGGTTGATCATTCAGAATCGTTTAATGCATGGTGCGTTGATGCCACCGCTTCGCATAAGCGGACGCTTTCGAAAAACGTGATGAACGTTTCCGCCGCGACCAAGCCGTTGTCACAGTGTATCCACCAACGAGCGGAATTAAGTGATTGGACAAGGGCACGGTGGATTGATCGGCGGAGTCATCGAGGGGCGGCTGGTCTAGTTCCTCTTCGGCAGGTTTCTCAGCTTCGTTATCGACCGGCAGCTCCTCACCCTGTTGTGGCAATTCAACCGGGGCGTCATCCTTCGGCAGAGGGGTTTTCTGCTGAACTTCTTTCAACCGCAAAACACCTTCATCCAAGGACTCACCTGGTATCGTGGCTTCGCCGCTTCGAACATCAACTTTCAAAATCGTGCGATTGGCAGAATCACCAAGCACATACTCAATTTCGTAGCGTCCATCAGGCAACCGGCTCAGCAGGTTTTTAATTTTGTCTCCATCGAGGATATCATCTGGCAGACGCTGAACTACCAAATCTTCACCGTCGGGATCAGGCGACAAGACCCGAATTTGAAAATACTCGTCTCGTCCCACTGACGGAATGACCAATACCTCATTCGTTTCGAAGTTCGGCTGTACGAACTCGATATTACTTTCACCGCGGACAACAAAATCAGTTGTCACGATTTCCGGAATCACTTCGCGCACCGGGAAGAACGCTACCGGAAGTGAAATCGCAGGAATAATAAAGGTTGCTCTACCGTTTTCCAACAATGGATCTGTCCTCGGATCGTCCGTCGACGAAACCATTCCACCCTCAACCTCATTTGCAGCGATTCCCTGCTGCACATCAGAACCAAGCACCAGGATCGAAGCATGATGACGGACAGAAAAACGTACTTCGAGAGGATCTGTCGCGGATCGACGGCCATTCGCGGTGCTATTCACGATGTCGGATTCAGAATAGAGATGCTCGATCGTTAGGCGAGCATTGGGCGAAACATTGCTCTCAACGATGTCGCCGTTCTGGTCAACGAAGGTTTGCACGTCGGCATCAAGACCATCAATCCGCTGAAACCTTTCAGGCTCACCGGCTTGGCTGGTTTCCGAGGGAGCCCCCCAATCAATATCCATGCTCAAACCACGCTCGCCATCTTGTCCAATATCAAGCGACAGAGTCCCAAGAGCATCATTCGCCGTCGCTTGCCTGAGCGTATCGGTCCGCATGCTACTTGCGACAAAAAAGGCGGAGTCGCCATCACCAACAACTCCTGTCTCAGGAAATGGTTGATTCTCACCCGGCGGCACCAGGTCAAGCGGACGCGAAGCAAAAACTCGAGCCGTCCCCTGATCCTGACCAGTAAAAATCTCGATCTGAGTTCCCAACCGAACCGAATCGGCCTGAACAAACACGCTGCGCTGCTCACGTGTCAAACCAAGATCCGACGGAGTATTTTCGCTTTGTGGATCATCGAATATCGCATTCGGCGTTTTCTTCTCGGCAAACAACTGAACGGTTTTATCAAACTCGACGTCACCGCCCTCTGCAACCACTTCTAAATCAATCCGACCATTCACGCCACGTGCGATCAACTCTTGATCACCTTTACGATCGGGACCATCATCGCCAATCGAGTAATCCATAACATGAATGCCGTTTGTGGCGACAATCTCGATCTGACCATTCGCCGTTTGGACAACCTCATCCGCAAGATGATCGGACGAGGCCAAACGGATCGTGTCGCGCTCAAGGATTCGGATGTCGCCCCGATTTACACCTTCAACGGTTGCCTCAAAATCATTAACATTCGTCGCCAAATCAATCGAATGGTTTCCATCACCCAGGTCATTGCTTGCCAAGACCGAGAGATCATCTGAAACCAACAACGAGTCTGCGTTGACTTTGAGAACATCATCGCTCGCAACCAAAGTGACATCACCCGCCCCAGCGGTGAACTGTCCAATCGGAAGATCTCCGAAATCATTTGCCAGGATGATATCACCACCCGATTGCGACGTATCTGCGTTCAATACACTTGTCGCCACTACGTCAAATGGATTCAGTTCCTCTCCGATCTGAGCAGCCAACAGATCGACTCTCGCCGCTCGCAGATCAGTCGCCTTAGTCCCTTCACCGTCGAAAATCCCACCATCGGCATTCAAGCGAGCCGTTTCATCGGTCACATCCACAAGCGATTGCAACAATATGTCACCGGAGCTCGACAGTTCCAAACCATCGCCAGCCGTACTTGGGCCAGCCACCGTCATCGAGCTGTCTTCGCTGATCGTGACGGCACCTGCAGAAGTAAAAATCAGACTGCCAAAGTTCGTTGCGTTCCCGGCATTATCGCCCAACGTGATGCTCGCGGCAGACAACGTCGCCAGCTGATTGACGGAAATGTCACCCGAACCGCCGTCGCTCAAGTCGCCCGTCGCTGTTACTGACAAGGAATCACTGCTCAGTGTTCCCTCCAAGGCGACCGAACCAGCTTGGTTTCCAATCGTCGCCGACGTCGATGCTGATA
>JARGNK010000152.1 GCA_029213145.1 Rubripirellula sp.
CGCGTCACGCTGCATTCGATCGGATGGTTGAAAAGATTCTTGCCAGTGCGGATGAATCCACAAAGACGAACGGTGGTGAGTGGGTCGGTGATCCCAAGTTTCAGAATCACAACGAGCTTGCCATTCGATTCATCAAGTGCCACGGACACAATTTGCGATTTGTCCGCAAGTGGAAAACGTGGGTCGTCTGGGATGGCACGCGATGGCGGAAGGATGAATCAGGCCGCGATTCGCTGAGACTCGCCAGGATCTTTGCCAGGGGGTTATGGGATCTGATTGGTGAGTTTGGCAAGACAGTGCCGACGCGGGATGAGATGGGGAAGTGCGTCACGTTCGTCAAGAAATCGAATCAGGCAAAAGACATCGAAAACATTCTGCGGCTGGCGTCTGCCGATCGCACGGTGCTGATCGATCACACCGAGCTCAATGCGAATCCGTGGTTGCTCAATGTTGCCAACGGCACGATCGATCTGCGGAGTGGCGAGCTACTATCGCACAGCCAGCGGGATCTGATCACGATGATCACGCCGATCGGATTCGATGAGCAGGCAAGCTGCCCATCCTGGCTGGCGTTCATGGATATGGTTTTCGATGGGGATGCCGATTTGATTCGGTACGTTCAGCAGTTGCTCGGCTACTCCCTAATCGGAAGCAATGACGCTCACGTGCTGCCGATCGCGTGGGGTGGCGGATGCAATGGCAAGAGCACCCTGGTTGGCGTGATGATCAACATTCTTGGCGAGTATGCCACAACGGCAATGGAATCGTTGGTGCTTGGCGATCGGAAAGAGCACTCGTGCGAAGTGGCGGATTTGTACGGTCGCCGATTCGTGGCTATCAACGAGCCAGAGTCGGGTGAGAAGTTGAAAGAGTCACGCGTCAAAATGCTGACGGGTGATTCTCAAATTGTGGCTCGAGGGGTGCGGGAGAATCCGTGGACATTCGAGCGTGCGTTTCTGCTGTGGATGAGCACCAATCACAAGCCACAAGTGAAAGGCACCGATGAGGCGATCTGGCGTCGCATCAAAGTGATCCCGTTCACTGTGGACATCCGAACCAAAACCGAACCGATCGCGGACTACGATCGATGGTTGGTGAGCAACGAGGGTGCGGGGATTCTCAATTGGCTGATCGCGGGATGCCTGGACTACCAATCGAATCGATTCACCGAGCCAGATCAGGTGAAACTTGCTGTGCAAGAGTATCGCCAGGAGGAGGATCATCTTGGCGAGTTCATCGATGAATGTTGCCTCACTGGGCAGGCTGGCTACCACGCAACCGCAAGCAAGTTGTTCGATGCCTATTGCGAGTGGGCGGGACGCGACGCGATTTCCAAGACGGCATTCGGCCGCGAGATGGGTGATCGGTATCGGAAGGAAAAGACGCGACGTGGCGAGTTTCGAAACAAGGTGCTCTATCACGGAATCACCATTGCCGAGCCTGATCACGATGATCACAGGGGTCAGTTTTGATGTTTGGCACCAGTGGGCACTAGTCAAACCCTTAACCCCTATGGTTTGGCAAACCCATAGGGTTAACGGATTCGGTGGTCCCCACTGGTACCACGTTGGAGAGCAAGTGTAGTTGGTGAGTTTTGGGAGCAAGTAGGGTGCATCGGTGGCGGCTAGTGTCGCGTGCTGATCATGGTGATCGAGTTTGGTACGATTGGTGTGCCGAGCTAGCCTGATCAGCGAATCGATGGATCACCTATCCATCTTGCTCGGTGTTCAAATTTCAAGGTTGTGAAGGAGGTATTCACGATGGCGAGAATCGTCACAAGAGCGAACGGATTGCGGGAGATCCGATTCGATGACAAGAATGGAAAATCCCGAACGGTGTACGTTGGTCGGATGCCAAAACGCGACGCCGAATCAGTTGGCGTCAAGATCGATCATCTGGTGAGTCGCCAGATCATGGGTGCCGAACCCGATTCGGTGGTGAGTCAGTGGGTGGCGGATCTGCCGGACAAGTTGCACGCCAAGCTAGTCAAGTTTGGTCTGGCTGCGGAGCGGATCAGCGAAGCCGATGATCCAATGCCAACGCTTCGAACGTTTACTGATCAGTACGTTGCCGATCATCCAGGCAAGGATGGCACCAAGGAGCAACTCGAGATCACAGCACGATCGCTGTGCAAGAAGTTTGGCGGCGAGACTCCGATGGATCAGATCACCGCTGGTGACGCGGAAGCGTACCGCAAGTGGCTCGAGACAACAGGCAACGAGAGGCGCGGGTATTCGTGCGGCCTTGCCAAGAACACTGTCCGCCGCCGCATCGGACGATCGAAGCAGTTTTTTGGATACGCGGTGAAGTTGAAGTTGATCGCCGAGAATCCGTTCGCTGATGAGATCTCCGCCACCACTGGCAACGAGGATCGATTGGTGATGGTGCCAGCGGAGTGGATCGAGACGATCATTCGCCAGACTGATTGTGAGGATTGGAAAATCATCTTGGCACTGGCTCGCTACGGGGGACTCCGATCGCATGAGTGTCGAATCCAGCGATGGGATGACATCGACATCCCCAACCGCAAGATGCTGATCCGATCCAACAAGACGCCAGCGGTGCGGGTGTGTCCAATTTTCCCCGAGCTCCTGCCTCACGTGGTCCGTGCCAGGGAGATGGCGGAATCAGGATCCGAGTTTGTCCAGAACCGCTATCGCCACGATGACAACATCCTGCGTGAATTGGTGCGGATGATCGAGCGAGCCAAATTGGTGCCGTGGACAAAGCCGATGCAGAATCTACGTGCGACGCGGGAAACGGAGTTGGCAGCACGATTCCCCCTCACGGATGTCACCAGCTGGCTCGGCAACTCGCCGATCGTGGCTGGCAAGCACTACCTGATGACTCAGGAGGATTCATTTCAACGCGCGGCAAGTGAGGGAGCATCGATCGCGGGGATCACGTCAGGTGTGAAACCAAATCCACACCAGAATCCACACCAGACAGTGCACAGCGGTGGATCACAGCAGATCACACAAGAACCAAGAACCCCGCAAAACACGGGGGATGACATCCAGGGTGCACTGGCGACATTGGCAGTGCACCTATCTAACTACCCCGCAAGGACTCGAACCTTGAATGACTGAACCAAAATCAGTAGTGTTGCCATTACACCACGGGGTATCACTGAGGTGGAAGTTTAGCAGGCAGTGGGCTCACGCCCAAGAGGTCCTTGGACAACAAATTGGGTTCCGCGACATTTCTTTTAAAGCATTGCTGTCAAAGGCGTTAAGGCCTTCAAACACCGTATTTTAATACTAGGTGTTGCCGTGAATTGACTCGGGTTTTTCCGACTCCTCGCCGACCCTGCCCGTTGTCAACCAAGCCAGTTTGGCCGATCCCCCCCAAGACTCCGGTTGAAGCTCCCTTGCTGGACTTCCTTTTGCTCTTCCAGGTCCATGTGTTTTTCGGCATTCACTGAGGCTCGTTGCGTCGATGACGGCAGATCGGAACAGCCATCACACGCCATTGATTCCCCTCGCCAAGTCCAAGCATTTTCTGCGTTGCTTCAGCAGTTTGGCAGCAGCACCAGGCACCAAATGCCACGAAAGACTTTAGCGGTGACTTTGAACGCTGAAAGCTAACCGCTGCAATTCGCTTGCCAGGTCGACGTTGATGACCGCGACATTGCTGGGCAATCGTAAGGTTGTGGGGGCAAAATTTAAGATGCCCTGAATTCCACATTTCATCAACCTCTCCCCGGTCTCTCCAGCTTGCTGTGCTGGCACCGCCAGGATTGCCAGTTCGGCCGGTCGTTCGGTCAGGACCTGTTCCATTTCCGCTGCATCACTGACCGCCACCCCACCGGCGATGGTGCCAACGCGATCAGGTGCTGAGTCGAATGCAGCACTCAGTTCAAACCCCAGACGCTCAAAACCACGATACCGCAGTAACGCGTTTCCCAGCGAGCCGACACCCACCAACACCACCTTCCACTGGACTCCCGAGCCCATCACCGCGCCGATTCGATCGATCAAGGTGCGGATGTCATATCCGACACCCCGTCGGCCAATCGTTCCCAACGCGCTCAAGTCACGACGAACCACCGCCGGTGAAACATCGACCAGTCGTCCTAGTTGTTGACTATTTACGGAGTTGACTTCCGAATCCAGTAGTCGCTGAAGTTCGCGAAAGTACAAGCTCAGTCGCCCCACAGCTGGCTGAGGTAAATCATGGGGGATTTCAGCTGCTTGTTCGTCCGGGCTTGGTTCGTGTTGGTCCATCGTACGAGCCTTTCGATACCGCGTATCTCAATGATTAGAGCAGATTGCTCGCTATCGAAGCGTGAGCGCTACCGGTGCATCCAATTTGCCGGGTTGTCGAACTGCACTTCCCGGCTTTCCCCGATCACCAAGTTCATTCCGCGCTTGTTGCGCTGAATTCATCAATCGCGAAATGACCTCAGGATGCTCTGCCGCCACGTTGTGGCGACATTCGATGTCGGCGACCACATCGAAAAGTAAGGGCTGGTCGCCTTGCCCCTTTTTGAAGTGAGGATGGCGGTTGAATTCTGCTAACGGCAGAAACAGTTTCCAGCGACCGCTGCGGACTGCCTGCAACTGGTCACGGTCGTAGTAAAAGAAATCATCGTAAGGGGTTTTCGCGCGATCCTCACCCAAGATCAACGGTGTGATGTCGTGTCCATCAAGCTTGCGTTCAGTGGGTATTGCGGTTCCCGATAGTGCCGCAAGGGTTGGCAGCAAATCCATTGTTGTGGCCAATTCATTACATTGGGTACCGGGCGGAATTTTCCCGGGCCACCAAGCGATGGTCGGGACGCGGAATGCTCCTTCCGCAGTCGTGTAGCCACGACCGTGAAGCGGTAAGTTGCTGCCCCGCGAAGGACTGGTTAGGTCTTTGGCAAGCGGCGCGCCGTTGTCGGATGTCCAAATGACCAAGGTTGATTCATCCAGCTCTAACTCGACCAACACATCGAGCAATTCGCCTGTGGACCAATCAAGTTCTTCGATCGAATCACCCCAGGCCCCATTCTGGCTTTTACCCCGAAACGCTTCGCTGGCGAACGGTTTTGAAGTGCTGCCCGGCATCGCTTGAGGGAAGTACAAAAAGAAAGGTTCGTCGCGGTGCTTTCGGATGAATTCAACTGCGCGTTCTGTATACCGTTTAGTCAGTAGATTACGGTCCACTGGAGCCTCGATCACTCGCTCGTCTTGCAGCAACGGTAGAGGGGGCCACTGATTGCCTTCGAGTCGCTCGCCCAATCGTTGGCCGACCTCCGCAGTCATGTCGTCACTGTAGGGGATGCCAAAAAAGGAATCGAACCCCTGTTTTGTCGGCAAAAAGGCGCGCTGATCCCCCAGGTGCCATTTGCCGATGATGGTGGTTGCATAACCACCGCGGCGAAGCACTTCCGCGATCGTGATCTCGTCTGGGTTCAATCCGTACGGCGAAACCGGACGTAGCACGTGTCCATCACGCGGATTCAAGTGCATGCCGACCCGTTGTGCATAACAACCAGTCATCAGGCTGGCGCGGGAGGGAGTGCAAACCCCGGCCGTGACGCAAAAGTGTGTGAACTTTCGCCCCTCGGTCGCCATCCGGTTTAAATTTGGCGTGCGGTGAAGCGTCGATCCAAAGGGCTCGACGTCGCCGTAGCCGAGGTTGTCACAGAAGATGACGATGAAGTTGGGGCGTTCGATGTCGTTCGGTTTACTCGTCTCGCCCTGGTTTGCCGAGTCTTGTGAAAGCTCCGCGCTGTCTTGCGAAGATCCTGCTACGGGAGGCTCAGCGATAACATTCACGGTGAGGCCGAGCGTAACACCAAGTCCCCAGAGCGTCACACCGAAACCCCAGAGCGTAGCACGGAAACCCCAGACCGCGCGAGTCAGAGCGCGGGCACAAAAACCAGCCAGTGGATTTGTGGTTTGCGGCATCATCATGCGGTCCTGGAGAGCTGGAAACAAGGTCAAACCAATTTGGTTTTACCTGGAATGGCAAACTCTGGTTCGGGGCGGGCCCCTTTAATGTCAAAGTCTTTCGGGAAGAGATCGAGTGTTGATTCGTTGGTCGCGAAATCCCATTCAACATTCTTGCCGGTGTAGGCGGCCATTCGTCCCAGCACGGCTGTCATCGAACTTTCGGCCGTTTTCTTGAGTTCCACGATCGGCTTGTTCGCACGGACAGAATCGATCAGGTCTTTATGTTCCTGCTTGTACGCATCTCCGATGTTTCCTTTCATCGACCAGATCTCTTTACCATCGCGATCGACCAGCGAAGCACCTCGGTTGCCACCGTAGATGGTGCATCGGCCGCCGGTGCAATAGATGGTGTTGGAGTTATCGCTTTGGGTGCCAGGGATTTGACGGCACATGAATGACACCAGTCGGTTCCCGGGATAGACATAGTCGACTTCGACGTTGTCCCACATCTCACTACCTTCGGGGCGGGTAAATCGCCCGCCAGATCCGTAGGCGGATTCCGGAGGACCGCCCATGATCCAGTTCATCGTGTCGATATTGTGCACCGCTTGCTCAGCGATCTGATCGCCGGAAAGCCAGATGAAATGCATCCAGTTAAAAATCTGATACTCGGTATCGCTCATTTCTTCTTTGCGATTTCGGAACCAGATACCGGTCGAGCAATATCTCATTGTCGCAGCGATGATGTCTCCGATCTCACCTTCCGACAAGCGTTTAATGGCCTCTTTGTAATTTGTTTGCCGACGGTATTGGGTTCCGGTAACGATGGCTGTGCCATTTTTTTCTGCTTGCTCGTGAGCCGACAGGCAGATTTTGTAGCCGGCTGGATCAACGCAAGTTGGTTTTTCGGCGAAGACATGCTTGCCCGCATCGACGGCTTCGGCGATGTACTGCGGGCGAAATCCTGGAGGGGTCGCGAACATCACGACATCAATATCGGGGTCATCCAAGATTCGGCGATAAGCATCGATTCCACTGTAAAGCTTTTCGTTGGCAACTTTGACTTTACCTTCGTGTCGGCTCCCCGCGCTTTTGCGAAGCGCTTCTAGTTTGACCGGTTCCAAATCGGCGATCGCGGTCAGTTCGACGTTCTCGTTGATTGTGAGCGAATCGTTGACCGCTCCGCTCCCACGGCCACCAGCTCCCACCAATCCAATGCGAACAGTTTCGGAATTGTTTTCCTGAGGTTCGGCACCCCGCAATACGCGGGTAGTACCGAGGGCGGCCGCACCGGCGGAGAGGGCAGAACCCGATTTCAGGAATTTTCGTCGGGGAAGCTGTGGTTCGTTCGAATCCTGGCTCATGGAGGGACGTCTCGTTGGTAGGGGGTAGGGCGGATGGAACCCGCATTATAAGTTGTCTCAACACGATTGTCAGTGTTCTGATTGCCGAGGCAGGTTTTGGGGGATACCGACGTCAATTCAACTTTGTAGGCGTCTTGGGGCGGCCTTTGGTTCTCTTCGAAGGACGTTTTCAGGCTTCGCAATTTTTATCGTGGCAAAATTTTGGGCAGATGGCCCGCTTCGATGGCCGAAGAAGGTCGTCCGCGTAAAGGGTGGAGAGGGGCGATTTGCTGGATAATACCGGGGCTTACGATGTCAGGAACCGAATTTGACATTTGGCGACAGAGACAAAGCGAGCCGTCTAAGCAGGCTTTGGTGGCTCGGTTGATGCGATCCGGTGGCTCGCTTG
Organism: Rubripirellula sp.; assembly: GCA_029213145.1. GTDB lineage: Bacteria > Planctomycetota > Planctomycetia > Pirellulales > Pirellulaceae > Rubripirellula. The sequence continues at coordinate 7,635 of JARGNK010000152.1, forward strand.
ATGCGATCCGGGGGCACGCTTGATGCGATCCGGGGGCACGCTTGATGCGATCCGGGGGCAACGCAAATTCGCTTCGCCGTGACGAGGTTTAGTGGGCGGTATTCCCATGCATTTCAGAACTTTTCAAAATCCTCCTAACATTTCACACCCACACTCGTTGACGGTATTGAACCGCGTTCTTTTCCCCTGGCGTGAAGCACATGACAAAAGCTGATAAAGCTTGGCCGCCCGGATCCATTGATCGACTTGTTGAGCGATTCGAGCGACCATTACTGGCGTACGCGCAGCGGATGCTGGGGGGCGATTGGGCTGGAGCTCAAGATGCGGTGCAGGAAACGTTCCTGCGACTGTGCCGTGAAGATTATCGCAAGGTCGAATCTCACGTTGCAGCTTGGTTATTTTCCGTCTGCCGAAGCCGAGTAATCGATATGCAACGAACAAAACGCGCGACGCCAGTGGATGCGTCGCAGATAACGCTGCCCGATCCGACGCCCGATGCGTCCGTTGTCGCCAGCGAGGATGAGGACAAGGTTCAGTTGGATCAACTTGTTCACCAGCTTTCACCTCGACAGCAAGAAGTCCTTCGACTGCGGCTTCATGCCGGCCTGAGTTATCGGGAAATCGCCGAGGTCACCGGGCTGACCGTTAGCAACGTTGGCTTCCATTTACATCAAGCGGTTCGCAATCTTCGCGACTCGCTGGCCGTCGGTTGACCGCCACGCGACGTGAATAATCCCCACCCACTCAAATCTGAAAACGAGCCCTGATATGTCAAACAATACCTGGGATGATCCAAGGATCACCGCTTACGTCCTGGACGGTCTGACCGACGAGGAACGAACACAGTTCGAAATCGATTTAAAAAACAATCCTGACTTGGCGGCTGCGACCGAAGAGGCTCGCGGACTGACCGAGCAACTGCAAGGAATCTACATCGCAGAGCCAGTGGTTCCGCTCGATGAGGAGAGGCGGCAGGAAATCGCTGCCGAGCAACTGGCCGTGTCGCCAGTCCATGTTGAGTCCTCCTCAGCGAAATTCGTTTGGGTTGCGGTTGCGATTGCCGCTTGTGTGCTGTTGTTGGTAGGCGTCGCGCCATACCTGAACCGTGATTCGCTCAACCCGACAGTGACTCAGCTACCGATGGATGGAGTAGAGGAGTCAGCGGAAGTCGCTACGACGGAAGCCGATGAATTTTCTTCTGCGAATCAAGCTGCTGCAGGCTCCAGCCAGAGCTTGCGAGACGTCGCGTCGCTGAGCGAAGCCCCGGGCGAAATGGAAATGGAGGAAAGTACCGTTGGGCAGAATGTAGCGGAAGGTGATTTTGAAATGGGCGATTTTGATGAAGGGGAGTCAGCCGGTGCGGCGTCGGTCCCAGCGAGTCGTCCGCCAGTGCCGAGGCCTGCGTTGACTCCACCTGCACCCGAACCCGCCGAAACATCGGGTCCTGGTCGTGTCCGTCGATCAATGGATCAGGCAAGCTCGCGAGCGGAGGCACCGGAGTCAGAGCAATTCGGTGGCTCACTACAATCAAGCCCGAATGCACCGCTATCAGTGGCGAACTCGCGGAACGTGCAACGTTCGCAGGCTGGCGAACAGGAGAAACGTTCAGGTCGCCAGGCCAAGATCGATGCAGACAATGCTCTTTCGGACTCGATGTCCAAAGCTCTGTCGGATGCTGATCCTTTTTCGGATCCAGCCCCGGTTCCTGTCAACGATGCGGCACCGGCAGACACCAGCACGCCCTTTGGTGACAGTGGTGCCCCAGGTGTTCAAAGCGGCAAAGAGGACGCTGGTTTTGAAATGACGGCGGCCCCTGGTGATCAGCCGAAGCAGGCTAGTGCAGCTGCTGCACCCGCTGCCGATGCAATCGGGCTTGCCGCAGCGAATGCCAGAGGTAGCCAACCTGGGCTTCGTTCGAGTGGCCGACGTGAAAAGAAAGATGCCAGGGTTAGTAGCTTAGAACTACCGTCGGCCTCAACTCCGTCAAGTAATTCGGGTTTCGGTGCGGCCGAAGATGAAGGACGTGGCCCCGGGATTGCTGGTGATCGCTTTGATCCGATCACCGACAACGCTTTCAAGCGTGTTGGTGAGCACCCATTCAGCACGTTCTCGGTCGACGTTGATACTGCCAGCTATAGCAAGGTTCGCGACTTCTTAACTCGTGGAAACCAATTACCACGGCCAGACGCTGTCCGAATTGAGGAATTGTTGAATTACTTTGACTACGATTACACGCCACCGAGCGACGATGCTGATCACCCCTTCACTGCGCACACCGTTGTCACGGGTTGCCCTTGGAACGCCGATCATCGGTTGGCACGAATTGCACTACAAGGCAAGACGATGCGAAAGGATGAACGTCCGCCCTGCAATCTGGTGTTTTTGCTTGATACCAGTGGATCGATGAGCGCACCGAATAAACTGCCGTTGGTGGTGGAAGGGATGAAAATGTTGGTCGACCAGTTGGGCGAAAACGACACGGTCGCGATTACAGTTTACGCCGGTTCCGCTGGCCTAGTGCTCGATTCAACCAAGGCTACAAAGCAAAAAAAGATCCGCAACGCTCTGACGCAGTTGAACGCCGGTGGCAGCACCAACGGAGGCGCGGGGATCGCATTGGCTTATCAGACCGCCCGAGACCATTTTATCGATGAAGGTGTCAACCGTGTCATCTTGTGCACCGACGGTGACTTCAACGTGGGGACCACTGGCACCGATTCACTTGTGCGGATGGTCGAACAAGAAGCCAAGGGAGGCATCTTTCTTTCGGTGCTTGGTTTCGGGATGGGGAATCACAATGACGCCATGCTGGAACAGATCAGTGGTCGTGGAAATGGTAACTACGCGTACATTGACACTCCCTCCGAGGCGCACAAAGTCTTGGTGGAACAAACCAGCGGAACCTTGGTGACGATCGCCAAAGACGTCAAGCTGCAGATTGAATTCAATCCCCAGCAAGTCTCGTCTTATCGACTGATTGGTTACGAGAACCGTGTCTTGGCCAAGGAAGATTTCAACGACGATAAGAAGGATGCCGGTGAAATCGGTGCAGGGCACTCAGTCACCGCACTTTACGAGCTGGTTCCTGCCGGCGTCGAGGCGGATGCAGCTGAACCGTTAGTGGATGATCTGAAATATCAGTCTAGGCCAGAGCTGACCGCGGCGGCGAATAGTAATGAGCTGATGACTTTAAAACTACGCTACAAGCAACCTGATGGTGACACCAGTTCGCTTGTTGAATTCCCCGTCATTGATGACGACTTGCAATTTGAGAACTCAGACAGCAACGTGCAATTTGCTGCCGCTGTTGCTGGCTTCGGCATGCAATTGCGTCGCAGTGAATACGCTGGCTCATGGACCCTTGCCGACGTGATTGAGGTTGCTCAAGCCGCAAAGGGTGAAGACTTGAATGGTCTACGCACCGAGTTTGTTCAGCTGGCCCAAATCGCCAGCCGGTTGATGGGGCAAGAATAGCAAACGACGATTCGCGTCGATTCCTCTGCGAGTCAGAGGAATCGAGCAAGGGGTTGCGAAGCTCGTTGCTGCTACAGCGAATTGGTATTGAAGCGAGTTGGCGATACAGGAACCAGCAGGCAGCAGCCAGCAGGCACGGCGGCTCCGAGAAGCTCTGATAGGCAAGTTCCCCGAGATACTCTTCCAGCACTTGGGTAACGAAGAAACGCCGTCGTTTCGGTTCGGATGTTAATCGGAACAGAAAAGACGGCGTTTTTTTATTGGTCGTTGTCGATTCGAGAGCAATCTAACGCTCGAATCAGGGACGACGAGCCCTGGTGGAGGCCACCTCTTGTACGCTTGGCAGGGTGACTCTCCGTTTTGCTGCTTCGTAACGCATCGCGCGTTGAAAGAAGGGAAACGGAAAATATCGGTTGCGGCGTATCGCGTAACGTTCAACTGCGAATACGAGTCGCTCGTCGAGTTTCTTTTCGTCGACCTTCGTCGCTACTGCCTTGATATAGGCTCTTTGATCTACCGTGGTCGCTCGGAGACGGTTGACCAATTGCTCTTCAAGGGTTGCGGCCCGGCCTGAGGCCCCTGTGTTCACCGGTCGTGGAGTGATTTGTGCGTGAACGTTGGAGTTGATCGCGACACTCACCAAAGCGATCGTGGTGCCAAACAGGAGAGAATGAATGGTTCGCGACATTCCTATAGCCTTGCAATTCAGATGATCGAGATTTGGCGTTGTCGAGCGGAAAAGGCACTTTGCGAAATCCGACGCCGGATACCTGGAAATACCAAGGAAAATCCGTGCGTAGCAAGACTGTTCGTCGGATCGTTGTCGCGGCCAGACTGGTTTCGTTTAAACGCCCAACAGCTTCGCTACTTTCTAACAGCTCCGCTTCTTGAGGTCTGTTTCGAGTTCCGTGGGGGAATCCTTGAACATTTCAACGTACATCTTGATGTAATTGTTATCTTTTCGCTGCTCGCGTTAATCAGCGTAAACGGAGTTGGGGGAGGGGAAGGGTTGGTCTGGGTAAACCTGGGGCTTTGTGCGGTCTGCTTTTTCGAAGGTTCGTTGGGGTGGAACGGATTGTGTGTACTGCTGAGGTCGCAACGCCGAAAAACCCAAATGACCCAACCCGATTGTTCGCTTCCAGCGGAGGATCGGCAGATATACAAATCAATTGTCGAGGCGGGTGATTACGCAATCTTCCCGTTTCGGCTAGACGCTCGAGAAGGACTTCGGCGATGAATCGTTGGCTGTTGATCGGATCTTTGGCCGCCATGTTGGTTGGAACCACTGGCTGCCTGCACCATAATGTGCGAAGCAACTGCGGCAGCTGCGGAACCTGCAACACGGGATCATGCAGCACAGGTGCTTGCGGCTCAGGTTGTAATGACGGCTGCAACACCCACAACGGTATGCTTGGCCAGATCGGTGGGCTCTGTGGGCACCAGGGCTGCCGTAATGGTTGTGTCGCTGGACCTTTGGGGTGGCAGCAAGGTGGGCATAACTACAGCTCGCACCTTCAATCTCCACACTGCCTCGGCCACGGCGCCGGGCACGCGTTGGAAAACCAGCCCTACGTAGCCGGCCCTCCGACGGCCCAAACCGCGTACCCTTACTACACGGTTCGTGGTCCCCGTGATTTTCTCGTCGACAACCCGCCCTCGATCGGCCGCTAATCCAGCGGTCTAAAAGATCGAGCGTCGACCCAAAAATGGCCAGCGGGGATTTTCCTCGTTGGCCATTTTTATTGGTTGCTGCTTCGTCTTGAATGATGACGATCGATGTCAGGGCAAGCCGCAATCCCATTCACATCGCAGACGTTCTTGCGACACGGTAGCCCTTGCATGAACCCAGTACATCACATAGCGCATGAACCCAGTGCGACAAGATCGCTTCTAAGGAGCAAGGTCTTGAGCTGGAAGCGAGCAGTTTGAGAATACTGGAAGCTCGGTTTTACGCTGAGATTGCGGATCATATTCTTCGTCCGACCAAAGTGGAGTAGTTCTCGTGGCATCTGACTTTCGCTTGAAAGAACAGCTACCGAATTTGACCGAAGAGATTGTGGCAACCTACACGCCCGAGGATTCCATTAACCACCTCGGGCATTGTCCGTTGCCGAACTATTCGGGTGTGGTGAATATTTTATTGGACCTCAAGGATATTCTTTACCCGGGCTATCGCCGCAAAGTTGGCCTGCACGCGGGGAATATCCGCTATCACGTTGGCGGTTTGATCGATTCGTTACATGACCAGCTCACGACCGAAATCGCACGTGCCTTGCGGCACGAAAATCGGGTTCAGAAGAAACACTCAGACTGCGAGAGCGATGTTGATTACGAGGCCAAAGGCCAAGCGATGGCCATTGAGTTCCTCAAACGGATACCGAAACTGAGAAGTATTCTGGCAACCGACGTTCAAGCTGCCTATGACGGTGACCCCGCTTGCCAAACCACTGATGAAGTGGTGTTCTGCTATCCCGGGTTCGAGGCGATCACGGTCTACCGTATCGCGCATGAATTGTTGCAGCTGGATGTGCCATTTATTCCGCGAATGATGACCGAATGGACTCACAAACAGACGGGCATCGATATTCACCCGGGTGCCACGATCGGACAGCACTTCTTTATCGACCATGGTACCGGCGTGGTGATTGGGGAAACCTGTGAAATCGGTGAGCACGTTAAGTTGTACCAGGGGGTCACGTTGGGCGCCCTTAGTTTTCCCACCGATTCGGATGGCTCGTTGATACGAGGAAATAAGCGGCATCCAACGATCGAGGATCACGTGGTCGTATACGCCAACGCTACTATTCTTGGCGGTCGAACTGTCATTGGACGTGAGTCAGTGATCGGTTCGAGCGTTTGGATTACAAAAACGGTCTCGCCAAACACCACGGTGACGCTGGAAAAGCCGCAGCTAAAAGTTCGGGGTGGAGAAAATGATCGCGACGGTGACATGTTAAGCAACGACCTGAATTTTCAAATTTAGAATCGCCTTCATCAGGCAACAGCGAGAATCTGTGTTGTTGCTTGGCGGATTGCTCAATCGGGCGGCTACTGAACAGGGGCGTTCATCCGCTGCTCGACCGTCTTGTAGAGATTGGCCAGTTGAACCAAGACCTTCTCGAGTTCGGCATCGTAGGCTTCCTCACTCAAATCCGTTCGGCGGCTGCGGAGTGTTTCGAGTTCCGCTTCCAACTCAGCCCGAAGCTGCCATTCCTGTTCGGTGAGTGGTAATCGTTTTCCATCGGGTGAAAGCGTTTGTTTAAGCGCCGACTTACCATCTAATTCAGAACCTCCTTTCGCTTTCGCAATTGCCCGCGATCCGCGAAACATTGTGGCTGGGGTTCCTTTACCATCACCGTTATCATCGAGTAACGCGTGTTCAGTTGCCAAACGCTCCTCTGAATCATAAAAACGTTGTACCTCGATCGATGCGCGAACGAACGCTTCTTGAACAGAGACTTCGTCATCATGATCCAGATCGGACTCCAGTGTTCCCATCGCATCGGCAAAGTATTGACCAAACCGCGCGAAGTTTTGTTCCGCTCCACTTTTCGTCGCAGTAACGACTACGCGGCCGGGGCCGGACAGTCGATTGACAAATGGGCCACTCGAGGACGCGCAGTTAATGATCACCAGCGGTCGCTTCACCGATGCAAGCCAATCCGCCAGGTCAGTCGCGGATACATCACGCCCACGAAGATTGAAGTTTGCGACATTGCGGGCAAACGTGCCGTGTCCAATCATCACGATCCAGACCGGCGTGGTGCTCGCCTTGGAAATGGTTGCGATCGATTGTTGCAGCAGATCGCGATCCGACACTTCCGAAGTCTCAGAACCCAATCGCAAACAATCAACCTTGGATTTTTCGGCCAAGCGTTCCCACTTATCTGCCGAGGTCGAAAACATCTGACCATATTCGGGGGTTCCGCTGGCGCCGACAACGACGATCATCGTCGGTCGGGCAGAGGCAGATGGTGGCGGGGTTGGGTCTGGTGGCGTTTCAATTGGGCTTTCGACGCCCGCCGGTTTGTTGCCTGAATTGACCACCGTGTCATTGTTTTGACCAAGTGTAGCAACAGACAAAACGGTCCAGATCGTGAATGGGCCAACCCATTTTCGCCAACTCATGCTAGCCCCTTCCATCGTCGCAAGCCCCATTCACCGCACAAGCACAATACCGCCAAGAACATGACCCAAGGTCGGTGCCAAATCGGATAGATCCAGGTTTCGGTAATCGGCACATCCCGTGTTGGGAGGTCGACGGCAAACTGATCCAGTCGATCTTCACGGATCACTTCTCCTCCGGTTTCAGCGGCAATCTGTTCCAGCAATTTGCGATTGAGTTTTAGCTCACCAAATTCAGCAGCACCGGATTGTGCGGTCCACCCCGACTGATCTTTCCCAATCTCCGCACCATCGGGGCCGGTCACTTTCGCTGTCACCTTGTATCCGCCCGGTTCCCGCGACCAATAAGTGGCTTGATATAAACCCGGTTCGGTTGCATCCATCGTGGCTGACATCTCAAATGCCTCGCCGCCCAATGGCTCGATTGTCAATTCGACCTTCGCGTTATCCATTGGCAGATAAGCTTCGTCCCTTGCATTGACCAAGATTTGCACCGGTTGACTAGGATCTTTGTCGGTTTTTACCGTTAACTCAGCGAGACGAGGCACATCATTGACTAACCAATGTGATATTTGACGCCATGCCTGGGCAGGGTCGTCTCGGTTAGATTTTTCGGTGTCTGTCGTGTTGCGACGCATTGACCAACGCCATAGATCTCCGATCAACAACGCCGCGGTTCGACCCTTGCCGAACCTTTGTGCGACCAATGCCGGCCTCGTTATGCCATCGGGGTTACTTTCAACGACGGCGAGTTGGGTTGCCCCTGGTTTGACATCACCAACCGGGTTCAAAGTAAGAAATGGAGGCATTTCGGCTATGCGATCTTGTTCAAGCAACTCGGTGCTACGAAGACGTGCCCAAGGTTGCAGTAAGCCTTCCCGCGTCAACTTCATGGCATAAGGGCCTGTGTTGTTGCCAGAGTCCATTCGCGGTGGATAGACCGGGGATAGTTCACCCAGAGGTGTGTCACCGAACTTTTGGCTGTCAAACGCCTCTTGTCCGCCGAGCATCAGCAGGCCACCACCGCGTGATCCTACAAAACGACGCAGCAACAGCATTTGATCTTGAGTAAAGAAATCCGTCTCTAGATCGTCGAGAATCACACCGTGGTATGCAAACAGTTCTTCTGCAGTGTCGGGAAAACCTTCGCTCAACTCTTCGGACTCCTTCACGCCAAGTCGAATGATGACCGGCTCATCATATTGTTGCGCTGATTCTTCATCCGCTTCTCCCAGGCCAGCAAACAACGGGTTTGTATCGTTTACCCCTTTGTCGCGAAAACTGAATTTAGGTTCTTTGTTCGCGATGCGGATCAACCCAACCAATTGGACCTCTGCATCTTGTTGCAGGGCACGTCGAATAAACTTGAATTCCCAGTTGGGTCGGCCTGAAAGATAGAGGATTCGGTAGGGACCGCTGGCGCGGTCAACGGTGACGATTCTCGAATTGTTCAATAGGGTTGCTTCGTCGCTTTTGGTTGCTGTTTCCTCCAGCGGACTTTCGATTAGGCGGCGGTCACGACCACGGAAAGCGGTCGCGCGATAAAACCGCACGCCTGATTCTTCCGGGCGAAATCGGAATCGAACGTCGCTGGCTTCGCCTTCGTTGGCCAAGTTGATGCTCGATTCCTCGATCAATTTGCCAGTGTCAACATCGCGAAGTTGCACAAAAACAGTTTCATCACTGATTCCAACCGCATCGACTGAGACGGTCACTGTGATAGGTGCTGACTCGAAGTCAGTCTGGCGGACACTCACGTCGATGATCCGTAAATCGAGCAACGCTCCGTCGGATTCAGGAACAACCGGATAGACAGGAAAGCCAAGTTGTGACCAGTCATAATTAGCGTCAGGCGCGTCCGTCAGATTGCCATCAGTGAACAGCAAAGCACCTGCCACCGGACGCTCAGCAAAACGTTCCGCTAGCGAAGTTAAACTCGTTGCCATGGATGAGACATAACCGTCAGCCTGCAACGTAGAAAAATCTTCCACACTCTCTAATCTCGCGTCGAATGCGTAGCGTCGGACGTCA
>JARGNK010000153.1:0-2822 GCA_029213145.1 Rubripirellula sp.
GCGACCGAGATCATGGCGACCGAGATCATGGCGACCGAGATCATGGCGACCGAGATCATGGCGACCGAGACCACGGCGACCGCGATCATCGTGATCACGATCATGACGAAGGCGACGAGCACGAAGATGCTGTCGAGGGAATCCATGAGCACCTCGAAGCGATTCAAGATGCGATCCGCGAGCTTCAAGAACAAGTTCGCGAACTGCGCCGCCGGTAAGCCCGGTAAATTCGGGTTGCTTGATTAGCCACCGATTCGGTGATTGTTCCGAACAGTCGCCAGACCGGTGGCTAAAGCCATTCCGCTGCGTTCTGAATAGCGAGTGCACAAAGGCGGATAGTGCAAGATTCTCTGGTGACTTGAGCTGCCCATTCATCGAAATTGCAGACTGCTTCACGGGACTCGCATTTAAGCAGGGTTTTTAACGAGCGATCGATTCGCGATCGATTCGCGATCGACGCGACTTGGTGCAGGCCTCGCCAGCGAAATGACAGCCCATCCGCAACGACGTATCATGACGTCTCCTGATCTTGGAATACCGACCATTCATGGTGATGATCTCTCATGCGACCTCGATTCCTGTTGGTTTGTCTTTTGACTGCATTGAATTACTCTTTATCGACTCCTTCACAGGGAGCAGAAACGGTTTCTTTTTATGGCTATGACGACTGCATTCGGCTGAGCAATGAAACGGCGACGGTCGTGCTTTGTCCGGCAGCGGGTGGTCGAGTTCTTGAGTACGCGCGGGATGGCAAGAACATGCTCTTTCTGCCGCCCGGTAATGAGGGCTGGACGTGGCAGCCAGATGGTCCGAGAGGGTCGCTGGATGCTGGGCGGTTTGACATTGGACCAGAGAAAATGGTCCGTCGTGGAAAGGTGTTGTGGATGGGGCGTTGGGATGGCGAGATCATCGGTGACCGCACCGCACGCTTAACCAGCCAATTCGACGAGCTTTCGGGGGCCCGGTTGATTCGTGAGTTTGAGTTGGCTGAAACAGGGACAAAGTTGCGGTGTACGCAAACCATCGTTAACGAGTCGGACCAGCCGATCAGCCTGTGTCATTGGAGTCGCACGTTTGCGGTCGGAGGTGGGATTGCGATCGTCCCCCGTTCACCGCGCGGCCGTTTTCCCAACGGTTATGTCATGTACGAGGAGGGGAACCGACTGCAGTTCAAGCCAGAGGATGCGCACATTCAATACGATGACCAAAAGGTGATTGTGAAGGCGGCACCAGCTTTCCCAAAGCTCGGGTTTGATTCGCATGCGGGGTGGCTTGGGTATCTAGCGCCCCATGATCAATTATTTGTCAAGCGATTTGCGACCTATCCTGACCGCGCCTACAACGAGTTTGCCGGGCTGACGATTTCCGTTTGGTATCCCGAAGGGGATCGAGTGGAATTGGAGCCGATTGGACCAGCCGAGGATTTGACTCCTGGCCAACGAGCTGCATTTACAGAGGAATGGTGGTTGTTGGATCATCCGTTTCCGGAGGATACCGCAGACATCGACTATAACGCGATTCAGAAACAGGTCACCGAACAAACTCGGGCATCGGGGCGAGCCGGTGGTACTGCGATTCAATCACCCGAGCTGCATGACGACCACCGTGTGACGTTTCGGTTGGTTGCCCCCGCAGCGGCGGAGGTTCGTGTGGCAGTCGCCGGGCAGTCTTTTCCCATGAATCGAAATGCGGAGGGATTATGGTCCTACACAACGCAGGTCATGTCAGCGGGAATCTATGAATACACGTTTCGTGTCGATGGTTCGTCGATGACGGACCCCCGCAATCGGTGGCTGAAGAAGTGGCTGACCTGCGCGAGTCTGCTCGAAATCCCGGGCAGCCCGCCGCAGTTGACTGAACAGCAAGCGGTGCCGCATGGCGCGGTGCATGCCCACGTTTATCGCTCAAAGACGACGGGTGCCGACAGGTCGGTCATGATCTACACGCCACCCGGCTATGATCCCACCGCCGAGCGAACCTATCCCGTTGTCGTTCTTTGTCATGGTTTTGGCGATGATCAATCCGCTTGGACTGAGGTGGGTCGCAGTCATTGGATCGTGGACAATCTGATCGCTCAAGAAAAGATCGAGCCGATGATTGTTGTGATGCCATACGGGCATCCGGTCGCGTTGGCCGAAAGAGCTTGGTCGGAGGATTATCGGGAGCGGAATGATCAGGCGATGATCGCTGATGTTGTAAGTGATCTGTTGCCGATGGTTGAGCGAACGTATCGCGTGAAAACATCCCGCGAAGATCGAGCTATTGTGGGGTTATCAATGGGAGGCGGGCATTCGATCAGTGGTGGCTTGCGGCACCCCGATCAATTCGCTTGGGTTGGTGCCTTCAGCGCTGCGGCGCCGCAAGCCGATCTGGAACAAGAGTATGCCGGCTTGTCGGGGCGACTCGCTGAGCATCCGCATCGCTTGTTCTGGATCGCATGCGGAAAAGATGATTTTCTGGTTGAGCGGAATCGAAGTTTCAACGATCAATTAAATCAACGAGGGATCAAGCACACCTACGTGGAAACAGACGGGGGTCACTCCTGGCCGGTTTGGCGAATTTACCTGCCTCAATTCCTCGAGCAGATTTTCCGCTAACCGTTAAACGCTAAGTCGCGTCATCTCGTTATCTGAGGCCGTCGTTGGGTGAACCCCACCCATCTAGTCCGCCCTGTCGTAGGCCAAGCCAAACGCAGCGCGGTGTCGGTTCACCCCATTCACTGTCCCACTCCTTCTCCGTCTCAGCCTTTCCCTGCCTCAACGTTCCTGGCTCAAGGTTCCTGTCTCAAAGTCGCTGTCTGAAGGTCGCTGTCTGAAGGTCGC
>JARGNK010000153.1:2922-13626 GCA_029213145.1 Rubripirellula sp.
GTCGCTGTCTGAAGGTCGCTGTCTGAAGGTCGCGGGTTCCTGCCGAGCACTGCTATGTCCAGCGGCCCCCCCTATTTTAAATTTGGCTCGGGCGTGGCTCGGGGGTTTCGAGCGGGACTGCCGTGAAACTTCTGTTTTTCGGTCAATGTGAGGTGCTCGACCTCCCACCGCACTCTTTTCTACGCCACGCGTGGGACGTCTTCAGGGCTTCCGCCTGCCAAGTGACAATCTGCTGGTCGCTTCGCAACGACCCTGTTTGAACGTGGTTTTGGGGTGTTCTTGAGCGATCAAAAACTCCCTATCGGCGGGCGAGCCTATTCGCCTAAACTCCGCCTGGTCTAGCTGGTCAAGGATGGATCGGCAGAGGACGGATTTTCCTGAGGACTTGGGAGCAAAACGGCATGGAAGCCGGATCGATTCTTCGTCAAGGTAGGCTGGCGTTCGCGCTTTTAACGCTCGCCCTTCTTTGGCCGGCAGCTGCAAACGCAGGCAGTCGTCGCACCCAAAATTTCATCATTCAAGCCCCGAATGCTCAACTTGCCGATGCCGTCGCGGAAGCGGCTGAGAAGTTTCGCCATGACTTGGCTGTTTATTGGCTTGGCAAACCGTTACCGCCCTGGCCGAATCCTTGTCCGATTCGCGTCGTCGCAGGACCCCATTTGGCTGCTCAAGGGGTCACGACTTACAACCCCCGGCCGGTAAGAGATTTTCAGATGGAGGTGGTCGGGACCCCGGAGCGGATTCTCGATAGCGTGCTGCCTCACGAAATCACTCATACAATCTTGGCGACACATTTCGGTCGACCCTTGCCACGTTGGGCCGATGAGGGAATCTGCACCACGGTGGAGCATTCCGCCGAACGCAATAAGCACGAGATCATGTTGCGTCGCTATTTGAATTCAAGTCGCGGCATCGCGATGAATAAACTGTTTCTCCTGACGGAGTATCCTAGTGATGTGCTGCCGATGTACGCTCAAGGCTATTCGGTTTGTCGTTTCTTGATCGACCAAAAAGGGCCGCGTCAATTCATTGTTTTCTTGCAAGACTATATGCAGCACCAATCTTGGACCGATAACGTAAAAAAACATTACCAATATGACTCGCTGAAAGAGTTGCAAGATTATTGGTTGGCGTGGGTTTCCGATGGTGGTCGTTCGGTGGAAAGGTTTGCCAAGCAAGTTCCTGCGAAACAAATTCCGTCGCAGTCGCCAGTGATGGCGGGCGAGATTCGCCTGGCTGCGAATCAGGTGCCAGCTACCCGTGGTGGGCCAGTTGCCAGTGGGGCGCCAGTTGCCAGTGGGGCGAACGGCCACTCCACGCTACAGTTGGCAGGTCCACAGGGGGCCGCGGTTCAGCCAATCGCGACTGACCCGATCCAGGCAACCCAGCTCGCCTCCAGTGAGACTCAGGGGTGGTATCACCGCAAGAAGCAATTGGCCCAACCCCCCCAGAACGCTCTCAGCGGTTCTGCAGGCCCAGGCGATGCCGCAGCTCAACCCAGCCCCGCTACAAAACGGGTCGGGACCCCCATCCCACCGTCGGTTCGTGAAAGTGGGCCTTATCAATCGGCCCACCCTCAGCCAATGCAGGGAATGCAGGGGGCAGCGACTCTGCTGCGGTGAGGCTCCCCGGTGGGCAATTGTTTCGGAAGCAACTTCCCGAGCGGCCCGAATGCTGCTATTTTAAAGTTCAGGACCATGTCCAGACGAGGACTACCATGTCCAGATGGGGACTGCTAACAGGAACTCACTCGGTTCCAGAGGTGGTGTTTTGGGCTAGATCGATGGTCGCTTTCCCCACTTTCACGAATTAGAACATAGAGAATCATGGCAAAACCACAGCATAAATTGAAAAAGGCCAATCACGGCCGTCGCCCTGCCAGCGCAAAAGCGCGGAAAGCGAAGCGTAAGAAAATCAAGACTTGAGCCTCGTTTTCCTCGTCTAGGGCAAGATGGTGAAACACGAATTCATCATTGATCCGTCGTTGTTGGATACTGAAAATCCGGTCGCCGATATCGAGGCGATTCGGGCGTACAACCCTCAGCGGCACGAAATGGAACAGCTGACCTCGGTTCTCTATGAGGACCTAGATCGTCACGTTTGCGCTGCACTGAAGAAAGTGACCGACGACGAATTCTGGGTTCGCGGTCACATGCCTGGCATGCCTCTCATGCCCGGTGTTGTCATGCTCGAAGCGGTCGCACAGCTGTCGAGCTATTTTACTCAGAAGAACGATTTACTCGGCGCTGAGATGGTTGGCTTTGGCGGTGTCGATGATGTTCGGTTTCGCGGGGTGGTGACGCCCGGGACCGATTTAATTTTGATGGTGCAGCTCTTGAAAGTTCGCCGCAACCGGATGATCGTCGCGGCCTTTCAAGGTTGGGTCGATGAGAACATGGTTCTGGAAGGCACGCTGCGTGGCATCCCGATTCCGGTCGATGCCGTTGAGAGTCATATGGCCCGACGTAGTTAATCACAGTGGCCACTGAGATCGTAACTGCGCCGCCACGTGAGATGGCGGCCGTTGAGCCACTTGATTTCTTGGTCGTCGCTCCGCATCCCGACGACGCTGAGTTGGGGATGGGTGGAACGATCGCAAAAATGTCCGCCGAAGGATTCCGAATCGGTATCCTCGATTTGACTTCTGGGGAGCCCACGCCGCACGGAAGCGAGTCGATCCGCCGTGCGGAAACCATTCAAGCAACCGAACCACTCTCCATTGCTTGGCGCGGTAATGCAGGACTTCCCAATCGCAAATTGGTTCACACGCTAGAAGCTCGCGAGTTGGTCGCAAGTTATTTTCGTGTGTTGCGACCACGATGGATCTTCGCTCCCTACTGGCAAGATGCCCATCCGGATCACGTTGCTGCCACCGACATGATTGAAGCGGCGCGATTTTGGGCCAAGTTGAGTAAGACCGAGATGCCTGGTGAACGGTTCCATCCGGAGCGCGTCTATCACTATTTCTGCATCCACTTGCGGCTGGCGATTCAACCCGATTGGATCGTCGATATTAGCGATTTTTGGGACGCCAAGCTGGCATCGATTTCGGCATACCACAGTCAGTTCGTGCTTGGTCGGCCGACGGAACCGCCAACGATGTTGGAGCGACTGGAAACCGAGTCCGCTCATTGGGGAAATCTGATCGGGCGACGCTACGGGGAACCCTTTGCCACAAAAGAACCGTTAGCGCTGCATTCCCTTCGCGATCTTCTGTAAGAGCGCCTGCGGGACCCTCGGTAAGAGTGCCCGTATGTTCTGCTCGCAATGCCCCTGCGGGAAGTCTAGCCCGTGGGATCGATGCAACGGACGGGAAAGCCGCTTTCGCATGGTTCCCGTTAATCCTCGACACTGAGTAGTTTCAATGTCTTTTCGCCTGCGTCGAGCTCGAATTTAAAGTTCCCTAGGAAGCTCATTCCGAGCAGTGGTTCGGCGTCATCAGCGACGGCCGCCAGGACGGCGGCATCGACGTTTTCGACTTCGAATCGCCCTACGCGGACTCGCGGCAAGGTGACGGCGTGGGCGGGGATCGATCGTCCATCGGCCAAGACAAGTTGCAATTCACGGGCGTCCGCTGGGATTTTTACTCCGAGTTCCCCTGCCACTCGCATTGGCAGGCTGATCATCGTGGCACCGCTGTCGACCACCATCTTGGTTTTCTTGTTGCCAACTACGACATCGGCGAACAGTGATCCTCCCCGTGCTTGAAGTGGAACCGCTTCCTGAAAAATCTCGCTTTCGATTTTACCGATTCGCTTATCTAGCGAGGCCAGAATGAGGTCGGCGGTGACGACCTGTGGTGTTTCGAAATTACGATGCATCACTTGCAACGCGATCTGCACTTCGTCGTCTTCCAGAGACGCGACCAGCTGCTCGCGGGTGGATGAGAAATCATCTCGGATCGCCAGTACCGTTTCGGTGTAATTTACCTCTGCGGTGTTCACGTCGCCTCGCTTCTCAGCAATGGTTCCCTTCAACCTTTCCCGCTGGGCGGCCAGCGTTTTCATTTTGGCACTGGTGGCATTGATCAATGCAACGAGTTGATTGTTCGCTGTGGTGTTGTTGACCACGCGAGCGAGTTGCAGGTTGAGTTCGCCGTACTGCACATTCAGTCGCTCGATTTCGTTTCGCACGAAAGTAAGTTGGTCGACCACTTGTTGCCATTCGTCACGCAGTTTACGCAGTTCTCGCTTCTCTTTCGTCAGTGACGACAGGGCTCGCGTAATCGTTGCGTTACCCGTCATCTGGATCACTTTACCGCTGCGTCGCAGTTCGATCTCTTTCAGAATCTGATCGGCTTTCGCGACAACGGCATCTCCATATGGTTTTTGGGCTGTCGCACCGGGTAGGTTCAGCGATAAAATTAGGAGCAATCCAAGGAAGAGCCGAAGGATCGTCATCCGATTGCTGACTTTTTGCCACGCAGGTTGTGCCATGCTGCTCATGTCTCGATTTCCCTCTCCGATTGATCGTGCAAAGCATAGCTTACCACTGTTGTTTGGTTTTGCCTTTGCCATTTGGTTCGTCGGATTATCGAACGTGCTCGCTGATTCTCCGCCCAGTTTGACACTGTTGCGGCAGCAAACTCGTGAATTGTTGCGGCAACAAGCCGTTTTGCCCCCCGGTGATGCAAAAGACGATGCCACCGTGGCCTTATGTGATTTGTACGTCGTGCTGCGGTACGACTCGCGGTATGACTCCAGCGAAATGTTGAAGGGTGATGCCACGAAGATTCGTCGACGGCTGCTGACCGTTGCCCGCTTGCGGGAGCGTGAATTGCGTCGGGAAGGTGTGGAGCGGCCTGCGGGGATTTCAGCCCAAGTCGAATCGGCGATCGAGTCGGCGCTCGCTGGTGATCAACAAGACAGCCAGCCGGGTGCGGCAGCTGCAGGGGGATTGCTCGATAACGGCTGGCAGTTGGTCGAACTGATCCAGCGAATTGTCTCCCCGGATTTCTGGGAGTCGCGCGGCGGTCCGGGGTCGATTCGGTATTTTGCAATGAAGCGTGTGTTGGTGGTTCGAGCCACAAGCGATGTGCATCAGCAGATCAAGGATCTGCTGACAGCGTTGCGTTAGGAATCCAGGCCGACCCAATTCGCCTCTTCGAGGCTCAACGTGCGTCCCGGTTTGGAGCACAGAACACTTTTCGTTCCGCAGATTTTTTTCGAGCGCTGCTTCGATCTGACTGCAGCTTCGATCTGACTGCAGCTTCGATCTGAATGCAGCTTCGATCTGAATGCAGCTTTGACCTGATTGCCGGTGTTCGCTAGCTCAATGCCCGGCTGGAGTCGAACTCCGTGCTTTCCTGTGGATTCCGAATTTATTTCCGAAGTTATGTCGGGGCCAATTTCGCCCGGTCTTTGCTTGGCGAGGACGCAGTTGAGCTGTATCGCAGCGCGGAGTCCCCGAGATCGCTAGCAATCGACCCTCTGCCCTGCCCTGTTTGTTGCTTCACCGCTATTAGGTTCGAGGCTTTTTTTGCGCCGGTCTCCAATGGCGTTTCTCGCATCTCCATCTGACACGTGGGCCATGCCTGTCCCCGGCGGACTCTGCCCTGCTAAACGAGGTCGGCCCGCAGTCGGTTCCATGCCTGTCCCCGGCACCTGCCGGCACCTAGTCATGCCTGTCCCCAACAGCTCTTCTCCATCTGACATGTGGGCCATGCCTGGCCCACGCGGATTCTGTCCTGCTCGACGAGGTCGGCCCGCAGCGCATTCCATGCCTGTCCCTAAGAACTCTGCTAAGCACTCTGTCCCTAAGAACCCACCAAGTACTCCCAAAAACTGTCCAATAACTCGGGTGAAGCCTGGCTCCCCTCACTCGCTCTCACGCTGCCGTCGCCGGCCACCCGTACCCTCGGTCCCGTTCGCCTGTTACCTTTCAGGCTCTGATGAGCGTGAATTGCGGGAGTAATCAATTGGAAACGGAACAAAGCGTCGACCTTTCAGTCTCGCTGGGGCGTTTAGAACTAAGTAATCCGATCATGGTGGCGTCGGGTACCTTTGGGTACGCCCGGGAGATGGAAAAGATCGTCGATGTTTCTCGGTTGGGTGGCGTCTTGCCAAAAACGATCACCGCGGAGCCGCGGATCGGCAACGCCCCCTGGCGAACGGTCGAAACATCAGCGGGACTGCTCAACGCGATCGGCCTGGATAACGATGGGGTCGATACTTTTCTGGAACATCACCTGCCGTACCTCAGCCAGCTTGGCACCGCGGTGGTCGTCAGCGTTGCCGGCCGTTCCAAGGAAGACTTCGTTTCTTTGGCCGAAAGGGTTGGTAGCCAGCCTGGGGTGGCCGCGATCGAATTGAATTTGTCATGCCCAAATGTTAGTGGTGGAATCGACTTTGGGACCAACGCCGAATCGTGCCGCCAAGTCGTCGCCGAAAGTCGCGAGCGGGCGAACTGCCCCATCGTGGCCAAGCTGACGCCAAACGTAACTCGCATTGATGAGATTGCCAAAGGTGCGGCCGATGGTGGTGCCGATGCGGTTTGTTTGATCAATACCGTCCTAGGCATCGCCGTCGATTGGAAACGACGCAAACCAATGCTCGGCAATGGAATGGGGGGGCTTAGCGGTCCCGCCATCAAACCGATCGCGTTGCGATGCGTGCATCAAGTCGCACGCGCAGTCGACATCCCGATCATCGGCATCGGCGGGATCGCCAACATCGACGATGTGATGCAATTTCTCGTGACCGGAGCGAGTGCCGTGCAAATCGGTACGGCCAACTACTACGATCCCACCGTCTCGACCCGATTGATTGATCAATTACCCGCCGCATTGGCAGAAATTGGTGCCAGCTCCGTACGCGATTGCGTTGGCCAACTGTCGGTCGGCTGACCGTAATGGCGAATCATGAACCATGCGTGAATCAGCGAGGGCGAAACGAGAAAGGATTGGGCTGTGTTGCGCCGACCATTGTTGCGCCGACCATTGATGTGACGACCATTGATGATTCAGAGATAAAACGCTGGCCGCTCCGGGGCCCGCATCACCGAGTTGAAAACGTGATGCCGATGGTCAGGTAAGCCCCGCTGCCCAACCAGTTTGGACTACTTGATCAGGCGTTGGTCGATATGTTGCAAGATGCCGCGTGCGACTTCTTCTTTCGGCCCTTCCATCTTTGCCAGGATGTCGCCGTTGGCATCTAATATCTCAATTTCATTACGGTCCGCGTCGATCGCGCTGGGGCCGTTGCTGACCATCAGGTCGCAATGTTTACGTTCCAGTTTGACGATAGCTCGAAAGTGTTGATCTTCACTTTCGAGCGCAAAGCCGACGACCCATTGATCGTCCCGCTTGCTCTGACCAAGCGTCGCCACGACATCGGCGGTTTCAATCAATTCGATTGTCAGTGGTTTGCCCGTCTTGGAGATCTTCTGCGTCTGTACCAAACGCGGCATGTAATCACAGGGGGCCGCTGCACCGATCATTCCATCGCAGTGCCGAAAGGTTTCCACGGCAGCCGTCAGCATTTCATCGGTGGTCACCACCGGGATCAATTCCGCTTCCTCGGGGTAATCGATCGAGACGGGGCCACTGATCACGACGACTTGATGGCCTGCCTCGATCGCTGCGGCTGCTAATGCAGCACCCATCCGCCCACTCGATGCGTTGGTGAGATAGCGAACCGGATCAAGGTACTGCCGGGTCGGTCCCGATGTGATAAGCAGGCGAGCCAAGGGGAAATCTCCGCTGTTGGCGGTTCATTGATTGATGCCGGTTCGCCGGTTAGCGATCCATGATTTGGTCAATCAACCGTTCCACATCCGCGGCCGTCATCGACATCTTGACCGCGACCAAGGCAAACAGACGCTTCTCACTCTCATCCAGATGACCGTCAGCCGCCATCATGCGGATCAAATCTTCCAGCAATGCTTCGCGCTGACTCGCATCGCTGGGCAATTCAATGACCGCGTTATCGTCGAGACCAAATTCGACAGCTTTTCGCAGGTCATAATCGTCGAGGCCGAGCTCGGTGCAGCGATCGGCGACGAGGTTTACCTCACGCTCGCCGAGCGAGCCATCGGCAAACGCCATCACGACAATGTTGCGGAGGTGAAGCCTTCGTTGTTTCAGAATGTCATCAGTCATGCCACAAGATTAACACGACCAAACCGCTGTCACCAGTTAGGAGGCACGCGCCTCGTCGATTCGCCGATTTCCACGCCCTTAGCGTGCGATTAACCGCCAAATCTTAGCGTTTCCGCTGACCCGTCCCGGCGTTCTTGGTGACCGCGATTCCGTTTGCATCACCAAGTGCTGGAATTCGCGACGCCAAGCCCCAGCGTTCGCGAAGTCATGGCCTAGCGTTCGAGACGCCAGGTTTAGCGTTCGAGACGCCAGGTTTAGCGTTCGGGGGTTCGCGCCGCTTCGGCAACGTACAGATGAGGCGTGTTCAATCCGGCCAGGAAATTCGGTTTGCCGATGAGGGTAACTTGGCTATTCAAATGAACCCTCAAATTCACTCCCGGCAAAGGGCTGGCGTAGGCGATGGTGCGGCCGGTGTCGTCGGTCAACGCGAAGGGAGGACTGCCACGACGTGCGGAGTAAACCTGAACCAGGTAACCACTTTGGCTCACGGTTTGGGCCTGGTTTGGCTTCACAGGTTGACCGAGATTTGTGCGCTGCGTGGCTCCGGTTGGTGTGCCTGAATTGTTCAGGATCGGTACGTTGTAGCTTGCCGGCGCGGTGTCGAGTGGAACGTGATTGCGGATCACCGAGGCGCCGTCTCGTCGTGTCGCGACGCGGCTATATTGCTGAGCGCGTTCTGCCAGCAGGCGAGCGCGGCCGGCGATAACGGCATCGGGGGCCGAGGTGGCCAGTTGCAGTGCGGCGCGTTCCACCGGTTCGATTTCGGCAGCGGTTGCCTGTGCTGCGATCAGTCGTGAAAAGACCAAGCTCAGCTGATCAAAATCGGCGTACTGAACCTCAGTTTGAATCTGTGCAATTCGATGCGCTGGCACGATGGTTTGTTTGATCGGAACCGCTTGTTCGTTTGAAACCTGCATCACCGTACCGAGGCTGCTAACGCGTGTTGCTGACCAATCGTTGCTGGTGATGATATTGGCATTTGGCGAAGCGGTTGCAACTTGGTTCGGGCCGGCAACGGAGATGCCATTGCTGGATGTGCCGGGAAGTGAATTGGTTGCGATCGGACTGGTTGGAAAAACGCTGGCAGGCGGCGCAGTCGTCGCAATCGAGTTGGTCGCTGCGGGTGGTGTGTTGTAAGTCCGCTGATTTGTGGTTTGCTGAGTCCCGAGTTGCTGACTTGCAAGCGACTGCCTGGCGGGGCGGGGGCCTGTCACCCAATTGTCGTCATCAGCACTTGCGGGTGGCTGTGGGGCAACAGGGGCACTGCCGATTTCCAGCAGGCGAGGTTGACCAAGAAATTCGAGCGATGCCAGCAAGCCTGATTGTTGGATTGCTTCAACAACGGTTTTCGGTTGCCCGTCGGTTTTCAAGTCAGGTTTCAGGCCACTTCCAATTGGGTTCGAAGATGCCAGGACGGAGCGAGGTTGATTGCTCGTTTCCATGGCTCTGGTCGATTCAGCAAACGCATCGGAATCCGCTGCTGGTTGGCTTTCTGGTGGAGCCTGCTGGCGACGGAGTGAGGCTGCTACAGTCGGTTGTTTTGGTGGCGGAGATTGTTGTGCTTTCTCCTCGGCCTCAGTCTTTAATTGCTCGACTAATTCTTCACTGCTGAACACGATCTGAGTCCGATGGACCCAACGGTATTCGCCTGACGGGGGAACGATGCGGAACCAAAGTTGTGGGCCATCGGGACCTTCTCGCTCGCTGCGGCCGACGACAGTGATCGGCTCACCCTTCGCTAATTGGACTTGCCAACGGTAGCTGCGTGCTCGTCCGAGGTGGGTACCAATCCAGGCGACGGTGCGATCTTCAATGATCGTCCCGGTTTCCTGGTTCGTATCGAGTTGGGCGGCGTCCGCGGGAATCCAGCAAAAACTGTCGGCGGGTGGGCGGATCCCAAGCCAGCCATTTTCTGTTTCCGCGTAGACATCCAGTTGTTGGCCGCGTCTCAGCGGGTCGGTCCGATAGTATTCCTCGGAGGGGCCGCATCTCGCGTACATTTTGTCGTGGGCGACATAGACCGGGTAAGGTTCCAAGGCCAAATCGTCCTGCGGAGCCATGTTGGATGTTGGGCTGCTCGATGTTTGGCTACTGGCGATCTGGGCGATCGGTGCGACCGGCGTTTGAGCAGAGCCAGTCGGGCAGGCGATCAGCATCGCGAGGCCGAGCGGCACCGCGTAAATCATGCTGGCGAGGGTGAGGGGCAAGGACCGAGTTTGTCGGTCAGCTTCGAATCGACACATCTCCCGCAATTCCTTTGCTAGGCGACTTGGAGGAACATTCCAAGCTGTCGATAGTCAACGAAGCGGGGTGAAGACAAGAGGAGATCGCGAAATGATGAGTTTCACGGCAAAATCCCAGCTTCGATTCCAGATTCGGGTCCAGATTCGGGTCGGATTTGGCAGTCAGTCCATCGGTATCGAGAGTCCCGCCCCCCCCGTGACGAAAACCTGACTCATGGAACGCAAGCCTGACTCAAGTGGGGCGAGCATCGTCCCACGTGACCGAAGGTTAGCGGTCCATTTCTCTTCCTGCCCCAACTCAGTGGCAAGCCCCAACTCAGTGGCAAGCCCCAACTCAGTGGCAAGCCCCAACTCAGTGGCAAG
>JARGNK010000153.1:13726-17228 GCA_029213145.1 Rubripirellula sp.
CCCCGGCGCGATGCCTCACATTCCATCAGAATATCGGGCCGCCCAATTCGTGGGAGGCTGATCCCGTTTTTGAATGGTGTCAGCGGTCACATTCTTCAAACCGTCCTTGAAAGAACCGGAGCATGCTCGGCTCATAGGTGAAACGCAGTCCGCGCACCTCACTCGCCCGATTCATCACGCGAATGACACTCTCGGCGGTCACATCCATGTGCGCTTGCGTATAAACACGACGCGGGATGGTCAGTCGCACAAGCTCCAGTTTCGGCAGCCGGTTTTGACCGGTTTTTGGGTCACGGCCCGCTGAAACGGCGCCTCGCTCCATCGCCCGGATTCCCGATTCAACATACAGTGCGGCTGCCAGGGCTTGCGCGGGAAATTGATCCTGCTCCAGATGGGGCAAGATAGCGCGAGCATCCAGGAAGACCGCATGTCCACCGCAGGGTTTGACAAGCGGCACGCCGGCGGTTTCCAACTCTTGCCACAAGTATTCGATCTGCCCAACTCTTGCCTGCATGTGATTGTCTTGCACGCTTTCGGTGATCCCGATCGCAAGCGCCTCCATGTCTCGACCGGCCATGCCTCCATAAGTGTGCAGGCCTTCGTACACGACCACCAGTTCACAGGCCCGCTCGTAAATTTGCGCATCGTTCATTGCCAAAAAACCGCCGATGTTGACCATGGCATCTTTTTTGGAAGACATCGTCGCGGCATCGGTAAGGCTACAAATTTCACGCACAATCTCCCGAACCGAAGTTGTCTCATAGCCCGCTTCTCGTTGTTGAATGAAGTAGGCATTTTCGGCAACCCGCGTCATGTCGTGAACGATTCGGATTCCATGCCGATCACACCAGTCACGCAAATCACGCAGATTCGCCATCGAAATCGGCTGGCCACCAGCCATGTTCACGCAGGTTGCGATGCAAACGTAAGGGATCCGATCTGCGCCCACCTCTTTCACCAATGCTTCAAGCTTGCCGAGGTCAACATTTCCCTTGAAAGGATGTGTCGAGTCAGGGTCATGCGCTTCATCAATGATGACGTCAACAAAAGTACCTCCCGCCAATTCCTGATGCAGGCGGGTCGTGGTGAAGTACATATTGCCGGGAACGCAGTCACCATCTTTGATCAGTAATTGACTGAGAATGTTTTCCGCGCCACGTCCTTGGTGAGTGGGCACGGTGTACTGATAGCTGTAATAGTCTTCAACCGTTTTTTGCAGGTGGTAAAAGTTCCGGCTTCCTGCATAGGCTTCGTCACCTACCATGATGCCTGCCCACTGCCGATCGCTCATGGCGCCCACGCCAGAGTCGGTCAACAGATCGATGTAGACATCTTCCGACTTCAGCAGGAATGTGTTGTAGCCCGCTACACGAATTGCAGCCTTCCGCTCCTCTTCGGTTGTCATCTTGATGAGTTCAACCATCTTGATTTTGTAGGGCTCAGCCCACGATCTTTTTTCCACCAGTTCACCTCCAGTTAATGAATAAAATTAAACTGTGGTGGCGATCGCGACGGGATACAAAGACACCACAGAAAACTGCGGCATTTCATCCCTTATTGCCAGATTCGGCAAAGAAGTGGCCAGTAGCGGACCGCGGCGAATGGTTCAACCGTGACCCGCTATTTCGAATATTATCCCGACTAGATTCACGAATCAAGTGTCGAAAGTACCTGTCGCTGCAGCACGTTGGCAGGTAGCGAAACCTGTCCACCGATCACAGTTCGTTGGGTCTTTGAGTTTGCACCGGATTCCACCTCTTGCGTGCAGCGAACCGCCGTGCTCTTTGACTTGCGTCTGACAAGCAGGGTTGGTCACCAACCCCCAAAACTGGCAAGCGGAGTCAAGCCAAAATATAGCCGCCTGACCGCTCGTTTCCTCGGCGATTTTCACTCCACTCGTGGCGGCAGGAATCTGGCTATCCTGCCGAGAACGTCGTGGGGAGCGAGCAGTCGGTTCCATTGCGTGCTGTTTCATCGCGTGCTGCCTGCGGCGGTCTGGCTGGCCCGAGCGAGGGTCAGCGTCTCGGGCTGGTCGAGTCGATTAACTTGCAAGGAAACCAAGCTGCGTCAAAACAGGCTTGATCCAACGGTTTACCGCGTTTTTCGCGCATTGGTGTACGTGGGACCGATAATCGGAGAAAAGCCCTCAGGCCAAATTCTGTCACCGAAAAGAGGTGTGATTCACGGCAGATTCGCAGAAGGTTTTAGGCGTTGGTGACGACCCATTCGGTGTGATCGCTAGATTCGCACGGGCAAAAACTCGAGTTTCCGGATGTTTTGCCACGGTGGCTTGGCAACCAGGAACGGTATCCCTAGAATTTCGACGTCGGGCAATTGGAACGGTTCACACTCAAGAGCGGAAACGTGTTTGAGACCGTGGCTTCCTCCTAACACCCACGGGCACCCCTAGCTCAACTGGATAGAGCATCGGTCTACGGAACCGAAGGTTAGAGGTTCGAATCCTCTGGGGTGTACTCAGAAGCCCTTGCAATGCAAGGGCTTCTGTCGTTTCTGGTACGTGGCTCGAAATCGACGAGAAGTGGATTTCACAGGATTTCACAGAATCGACCCCTCACCTTGGAATTAAGCCGTCATCCTGTCTGATTCATCCCCCGCATCCACAAGTGCCTGCAACGCTCCTGCCACTTGAACAACTTGGCTCCAGTTCTCCGTTGACCGGGCCGTATCCAATTGCTCGATGAGTCGGCCGCTGGTTTTCTCCTCGTACCCGTATCGAGTGGCAACATCGACGGGCAGGCTGGCCAGAATACGTCGGTACGTTCGATTGCTTTTGTGCCGCATTTCATCGTCGGCTTCCTCGGCGTAACTTGCCATCATCACCGCTGTCGTGAGGCTCGCATCAGACGCCACGATTCGGTTTAGGTCTTCACCCCTGCGGGCGAATTGAAGACTGGTTTTGCGAAAGATGTGCAGGTATGCCGTGTCTTTGGCAAACTCTTTCGCCCATTTCTTGACTTGTCTGTACATCCAGTCTCCGGCATTCTCAGCAATGAACTCTTTGCGAATGCGATTGGCTGCTGGCTTGTTTCCGTTGCGAATAACCGCCGGCTTGACGAAGCGTATCAACGTGTGCGACGGGATGGTGATGACACAGGTATCGGCAAATCCATCCGTTGGATTCGAAGTCAGGGAGGACACGTGACTGCTCGAGAAGTTCAACGAGCTGGAATTGTCGGCATCAACTCCGCTCCCTCCGCACGTCTATTACTTGAGGATCTGACCGATGCTGGTTTCGGAAACATCGAAAAAGCGAACCGCAAAGACAGCGTGACTTTTACACTCAATACCACCTGACGCTCCGACACTCCGACGCAAACCGAAGCAGTCCATAGCAATAAACCCCAACAAAAACACGATAGGTTCTTTCTCTAAGAGGTCATCTCTGATGGTAGGGAGGAAACACCGATGTCACTATTAGAATTTAGTAATAGTGAAAAGGAGATCCCAATGCCCACTCGTCCTGACTACCCCCCAGTCTTTG
>JARGNK010000154.1 GCA_029213145.1 Rubripirellula sp.
TCGGCTGATCACTCGCCCGTCATGCTCAATAAAGTACTTCAGCAATTTCAACTCTTTGGGAGTCATACGAACCGAATCTCCCGCCACGCTAGCTTGATGAGTTTCGAAGTTGACCTGCACCTCGCCAAAAGAGACTTCGCTGCAGGCTGGCCGAGTCCGCTTGGGTTTACTATCGCCGCCGCGTTGGCCCCCTTGCTGCTGCAACAAGTTCTTGATGCGGCTCAGCAACTCATCTAATTCAAACGGCTTACTCATGTACTGATTCGCCCCAACATCGAAGCCGCGCGTCCGGTCTTCTGCCAACGTACGAGCGGACAGCATCAATACGGGGAGAGTCATTCCCGCATCGCGAATCGTCTCACAAACCGCATAGCCACTCATTCCGGGCAGCATCAAGTCCAGCACCAGCAAGTCAATCGAGTCACCATTGGATTTCAGCAACCGCAGAGCATTTGGGCCGTCCTCGACCAACGTCACCCGATAGTTCTCGGCCTCGAGGTTGTACTTGATACCAACACCTAGATGTTTTTCATCTTCAACGAGCAAAATATGGGGCGACATGATATCGAGCCAACAAATCGAATAGGGGTCTCAGGCAGCCTGCTTGACTGGTGCACTGAGAGTGACTTCAAATTCTGTTCCAGTACCTTGGTCCCGATCAACGACCCGGACCGACCCGCCAATTTCTTTGATCACGTTCCGCACAAGGTACAATCCCAACCCCGTTCCGGGCGTGCTGCGTTCTAACTCGCTGCCAAGGCGGATGAATCGGCCGAACACCTTGCGTCGCTGGTTCGCTGGGATTCCAGCACCATTGTCGATAATCGAAATCAACGTTTCCTGCTCCCCCTCAGGTCGAACCTTCACTTCGACATGGGGTGGCGAACCGGCATATTTGACGGCGTTATCAATGAGATTTCGAAATAGAATTTCCAGTTGGATTAACTGGCTGTTGACCGTCAATGGCGGTGATTCAACGGTGACTGTTTCAGCTGGCAAGCGATAACGCACGCAGGCTGCCGTTGCACACTGATGCAGGAGTTCATCTAATCTCACAGGCTCATCTGGCGATGGCTCAATTTCCCGCTCAATCCGAGCCGCATCAAGGAGATGATTGATGAGGGAATCAAGCCGTTCGACGTCCTCCAGCATAAAGCGGTGGAAATCTTCCTGCTGCTGCTGATCAACGCTACGGAGGCCCATCGTCTGCAAGTAGAGCTTGAGTGATGCAATCGGGCTTTTCAATTCGTGAGTGACTGCATCAATGAAGTTTGATTGTCGCCGGTTCAGATTGAATGCCTTGACCGTCAGCGTCAGATAGGCGATTACCCCTGCCAAAACCGCCGCTAACAGGATAGCTCCGATAGCGAAGATCACCCAGAAGAGAGTTCCCGAACCGAGGTCGCCGGTCGACCCCAAGACGTTGCCCGTGATCCATAAGATCGTCAACACGACGACCAGCACGATCATCACGATGCCAAGCGTAATCGGTGCCCGCAAGGAGCGGCGTTCAAGCATGAAACAACTGGGGTGTGGACGAGAGGAAAAAGAAACGGGAAAAATGCGAATAGATGAATAAAGACGATAAAGGACAGACACGAAAGAAGCGAGCGAGCACTCCCTGAAAGGGGCCGCCGCCCGGAAATCTACGCCTGCCAGTCGCTGTTACGTAGCCGCGAACCAATTAAAAAACGCCCCGCGGGCAAAATGTCGCAAAGGCAAAGTGTCGCGAAGGCAAAATGGTCCCAAAGCTTTGGGATCACCGTGATGGACTCGCCGCTCCGCTGCGGGTTGGGACGAAATGCGATCACAAGAGGTCATCGATCGCGTCGTCGCTGAAGTCCCTCTAACACTTGAAATAACTGCTGAACACTTGAAAAAACCTAATCGCCGCCGAGACTCCCAAGTCGACTGAACCCGTGATCAGCGATGGCATAGCCCCGACTTTCTCTTGCCCCCGGATTTGTCAGTTGGCCTCCGCCCGAATCAGGTTGCGGAAAATCGAAACTCGGCCCCCCCCTCCAGCAACAAAAAAATCTGCAAAAATCGGCTCGAAACGCGGTTGGTTCTCAATTCTAGGCGTGACGATCGCAGTCCTTTGCACCATACTGTGGGCGGCAGCGAGACCGGTTTTTATTGGAGAGCGGCATGAATGCCGAAACAGGGACGCAACTTTTTACCGAACGAACGATTCGCCAAGTCCGATTGGACTGCTGCCGCGCGATTGCACGCGCCCAACTCTGTCCCGAACGCAGTGCGGTTAGTCGTGTGAAATGTGTCGACCATCGCGCGGAACTCGACGACTCGTTCGGCCACCAGCTTTGGTATTTCGACGGCCACGGAGTGGATGAACACGACCGACGCCACAACATTTTTGGCGTCGTTGAGTATTCCGTGCAATTTGGCCTCCACGAACTCGTGGAAGACGGAGTCTTCGAATCCGAACAACAACGAGAACGATTTCGCAACGAGTATGAGCATGAAGCTCGGCGGCCGACCTGGAACCATCCGGCCCATCGCTGGCTGGCGTTCGGAACAGCCGCCATCGCGCTGGTCTGCTTAGCTTATCTGATAATGCAGAAAACCGCGTGATTTCATCAGACGCAGTCGAATCGGCTGAAGCGATCGTTGATGTTCGTGGGCTCAAAAAACGCTACAGCGGGTCGTTGTTCAATCGACGATCAGTGGATGCCTTACGCGGAGTCTCTCTAACCGCAAGCGGCGGTGAAGTATTCGGTCTACTCGGACCAAATGGAGCGGGTAAAACCACGCTCATCAAGATTTTGCTCGGTGTCGTCAAGCCGAGCAGCGGCAGTGCATCCCTGTTCGGCGAAGCCGTGGGTAGTGCAGCAGCCCGGCGACGCGTCGGTTATCTCCCTGAGTCTCTCCGTGTGGATCGGCACCATACGGCTCGATCTGCCCTCCGTTACTACGGCCGATTGAGTGGGATGGCGCCCAAAGAGATCGCAAAACGCAGTGACGAGTTGCTTGATCTTGTTGGGCTTGCTGGCCGCGATCGGGAATCGGTGAAACGATTCAGCAAAGGGATGTATCAACGCCTCGGTTTAGCACAAGCCCTGATGCACAATCCTGACTTGTTGGTACTTGATGAACCGACCGATGGCTTGGATCCCGTGGGAAGGAATGAAGTCCGTAAAGTGATTGAGCGTCTGAGGGACGCCGGCAAAACAATCTTCTTAAACAGCCATATCCTGCAAGAAGTTGAGGTGATTTGCACGCGCGTGGCGATCCTCAGCAAAGGAGAGATCTGTGGCAGTGGCAGCATTGAGGAATTATCGTCCGGCTCAGTAAGCGGTCGAGTCACGCTTGACGTGATCGCCGACGAGAAAACGTTTAACGGTGGAGCAGCGTCGACAAAGTTCCGCGAGTGGTTGGGATTGTCCGATTCCGCCGACTTGGAGGTCGCAGCCAACGACGGTATCGGTCGATCTCATCGCCTCAATGCAATGCTAGATTCCCAGACCAAAATCGACGCTGCGGTCGATCGCCTTAGGCAGGCGGGAGTTTCGATCGTCCGCCTGGAAGCCCAACGAGAAACGCTTGAGGATACCTTTATGAAGTTGGTCTCAGCCTCAGAGGCTGCTAACTGATGCGTCAGTACGCCGCTGTCATCCGCGATTCCTTTCACGCCGCTTTGACGTCGCGTGTCCTGTGGATTGCCTTCGTCGCCATCTGGCTGTTGCTCGCTGCCCTTTCGCCAATCGGTTACCGCGAAGATTTCACAACCCGCTTTCGCAGCAGTGATTTCAGTAATGGCACTCGCATGAAAGCGATGTTGGCGCAAGGCTTGGCCACCCCCGACCAAGAGGCCTCCGCCACGAGAAATTTAGCAAATGCGATGCCTGAGGATTTGCGACGGCAATTGGAACGGGTGGCAGAAGGAGAAGAAGTTCGCATCCAACTGCGTGAACTTGCCTCCGCTCTCAATGGCATGCTTGATGACGAGAGCTGGTACGACACCGAGGCCTGGAAGCCAACGCTGCGGTTTAAAGAACTGAGAGAACTAGACGAGCTCCCCGACGAAGGGCTTGATGAGTCCACCCGCCGTCGGCGCGCTCGGCTTCGCATTGAGGCAGCATTCCCGGGCGTGTTCGAGACAAGATCGTCAAGGTCGGTTTTGTTGACCTACGCCAGCATGGATTTCCCTGCCGATCTTGCGATCGACAAGACCCAGTTCAGTTCGCTAATCAACCAGTATGTGTTCCCATTAATCATTGACTGGTTGCTCGGGTTCATCCTCATCTTCTTGGGAATCTTGGTTACCGCCTCAATCATTCCGGACATGCTTCAACCGGGATCATTGCACTTATTACTTAGCAAACCGATCTCCCGCACATTGCTGCTGCTTAGCAAATTCCTGGGAGGTTGCGCGTTTGTCTTGCTGTGCGTCACGCAATTAGTCATCGGATTATATTTAGTAGCTGGCTTACGCCTCGATGTTTGGAACCTCCGCTTGCTGTGGTGCATTCCCGTTTCGGTATTTTTGTTTTCCGTTTTCTTTAGTGTTTCAACCCTGGCTGGACTTCGGTGGCGGTCGCCAATCTTAGCGATCGGTGTGACAACCATTTTCGGCACCATCTGTTTCGTCACCGGTATCCTTGGCGGCTTGTCAGACGGGTTTATACGGACCCCCGACCAAGTCCGTGGGCTGGCGCTTGCAGGCGAAAATGTGTTCGCCGCGACCGATGGCGGAGGCCTGAAGCGGTTCGACGTGGAACAGAATGCGTGGCAAGAAATCTTCAAATCGAGCGCCGTCAATTCGGATCGAATCCTCAACCCGATCCCGTTTGGCGATGACCTAGTTGGTACAGCGGTGGTGCGAGGAGGACGTTTCAATCCGTTTGGAGCAGGTCCACTCGACTTGCTGGTCCTCAACGAAGCGTACGACTGGGAAGCAGAACCGAGCCTACGTTTGCCAACAGCAACCAGCCGCTTGTTTCTGGGGGGTGATTTGGTCGTTTCCATGAACACCAGCGAACTCGCTGCCGCGAGTGTTCAGGATCTGTTGCAGGCCGCCGGAGAAACAGAATCAGATGACGAGGCGGAGGCGGAGCAAGCGGACGAGGGATTACTCTCAAAACTCAGCAACATGATGGGGGGGGCAACGCCAGGATTCTCGCCAGTACTGCCTCCGCAAATGGCGATCTCAAAACCACGTGATTTAGTCTTTGATCCCCAGGGAGAATGGATCATTGCCATCAGCAGTGGACGCCTAATGCGTCTGGAGCCATCCACCGAAAATCCAACTCAGCGGTGGACTCTCCGTGTTGAGCGTTCACTCGAAGGCGAAGCATCCAAGCAAGCAAAGATCGCCGTCAGTGGTAATCGTTTGCTGGTCGCTCGCAGTGAGGCACCGCTGATAATACTTGATGCAATCACACTGGAACCCATTGGCGAACCGTTGCCCCTATCCGATTCGCTGATTCCCGATACCGTCCAGCCACTCGGAACCGGAGGCAGATTTGCTCTGCTCACCAGCGATGGCCGGTGTCGAATCATCGAACCGAAGGATGAAGCAGTCACCTACGAGATCACGCAAACGCTGAGACAAAAAGAAATCGAAGCGTTGCATTTCCATGTCGCCACAAATCAATTGTTGCTTGCCCACCACATTGACCAAATTGACTTCCTGGATGCAAACGACCTGTCAGTGAAACGAGCAATTCGCCCGAGCCTCGCTCAATGGCGGCTTATCGATAGGTACGTTCTCGCTCCATTGCGAATTATCGTTCCGCAAACCGGTGAACTGGGCGAGCCCATCAGCGCCCTGATCAGTGGAAAATCAGCAATCGTCATGAATGCACCAAACGGTGAAGAGCAGGTAATCCGCTATGACATCGCTCGCCCAATCCTCAGCTGTACGATTTTCCTGCTGGTGATGCTGACGATGAGCTGCACCTACTTTGCAACACGGGATTTCTAACAGGAATCATGTGTCAAACGCAGTCGCCGCGCAACTAATCCACCGGCGGAACCGCGCACACGATTTCAAAGCGCGCTCCATTAAACGTGCGTCAGCTTGAACAGCCGGTGGGGTATTTCACGGGGCGTCCCAACACTCAATTCGTGCAGTCGAAATAGACTTACCAAGCGAATTCAGCAGTCGACGCGTGTTACGGAAAATCCTTGCGAAATCTGCTTAGCAATGATTTTTCGTCTGCAGGCACGAGATACATCTTGCCGCGAATTACTTTCGTTTCCCCTGGCTTCAATCCACCAATACGAAAATCGTTATGGATGCAGGTGATCACCCCCTGAAAAACCTCTTGATAGGGTTCCCAAGCGACCGCCAGGATCATTTTCTCGTCAGCTGAATAACATCCGGTCAATCCACTGCTAGGCACGAGCTTACTGAGCGGTCGTGGATTCACATCGCTCCGATCAACCGACGCCGCCGCGTAGACCTGCCCCGGTACGTAACGGGCCTTCAAAGCCCATGGTGTCGTTGGCAACCGCGTCAGCTTTCCATCAAGCATAAGAAAGCAATGCCGGATATAGGGAGGGTAAACTTCTCGGGCGTCCTTGGGATCAGCACCGACGAAACCATCCACTCGCATACAAGGCTGCGCCCAGTGAACAAGCGATTCCCGGTCCGTCGGGTTCGACGCTTTCACGATAAATACCACTTCATCTTTTCCGGCTTCGATGACATGCCGCACAACAACACCATCTTCGAGACGGTCTTCGATCTCAACACGCTTTCCATCCGAAGACGCTGAGACCAACTTACTCTGATGAGGAATCACCGTCTCGCGCCAATCCCGGTCGGTTGAACCGGGGCGGCAATAGGCTTCCAAATAGTGCGTTCGGATTGGTCCACCCGGAATGTGAGCCCCAATCACTTCCAAAAAGCGGTTTTCCCATTTCAAAGTCAAATTCGGCTCAGCGGCCAACGTGATCGATGCGAGCAGAACCCACAACAACGAAAAAAGAAATCGCATGTGACACAAATGAATGGTGAAGCGAAATGAGCGAAACACAGATGTTGGACAACATGGCAGCGGTTAAAGAAGTCTACCGCCACCCCATGGATAGACGCACTTAGCAGAACGCTACTTGATCCGATACAAATGACTCCGACTTCGAAGCAAGAAACCATCGCCAACGGGAACCAGGCTGGCCACCGTAAATGGCTCGGCATCATCAACGTCGTTGATCGAAACAACTCCCGGTTCGGCTGTATCGAGTGGGCCGAGCACGTAAGTCTTGCCATCTTCTTGAGTGACATACAAGTGATTACCTGCGACCAGCGGCGAGCTACTAAAACTCGATCGCGATTTGGGTAGTTGCGTACTCCAAATCGTCTTGCCGGTTTCAAGATTGAGACAAGTGACAGTCCCTCGACTCGACTTCCCATCGGACACCACGTAGACGCGTCCCTGCCATGCTGCCGGTGTCGGCACATCGCTGCCGAGGTCGTCACGAAACCAAGCGATCGCTTGATCGCCTTTGCCGTCGGCAAGCTCATCCATCCGCACCGCGGTAAGTGTTGCCCCGCGTGCGTAAGGGCAAACAATCACATTTCCCTCAGCGACCGGTGAAGAGATAGAGCGAAAGTATTTTTCCTGATCGGGATTGAATCCACCCAGGCGGCCCAATTCCCGCCCCGTCGTTGCGTCGTGCAACGTGAGATGATCAGCTCCCATGACTGCAAGGGAATTGCTTCCATCGATCTGAACGCCAAGTGGCGTGGAATAGCTCTGGGCTGCTTCCTCCGGCGCCCCCAACATCCGATCGGTCTTCCAAAGCAAGGTTCCTTTTTTCTTGTCCAATGCAACAAGATGACTCGGACCAGACTGCATCACAGCAATAATCACAGCTTGGTCAGTGACCGTCGGGGAAGACCCTAAATCCCACCACAACGTATCGGCACCAAACATCTCTTGGATGTTGATTGCCCAGCGGACCTTGCCAGCTGCATCAACACAAGCCAAATCGCCACTGCGAAAGTAAGCGAAGACAGAGTCACCATCGACAACCGCAGACGGATTACTACCGCTCCCTTTACGGTGCTTGCCACCGGTGTCACCGCCCAGATTGGCTTGCCATTTCAGCTTGCCGCTCTCGACATCGATAGCGATCAATGTATTTTTCCCATCCACGCCAGAGGTCACGTAGGCGGTCCCATCGGAAACAACCGGCGTACTGCCTCCACGCCCGGGAATCTCGATCTTCCACGTGACCCCGGCATCATCCGACCAAGCGGTTGGATATTGATCACCCGAAGCGACACCATTTTGCAATGGTCCCCGCCATTGAGGCCAAGACTCCTTATCTGCCGCCGTCAGGACTGGCGTTGCGAAGAGCATGAGCCACGAAAAGCAAAGATTTCGAATCAGTTTCCGCATGGCGTTGGGTTCTCCTATGAGAGGTAAAAAAGGTGGGTGGCCGTTTAAAGACAAACTTTCGGGGACAGTCATGGCGGGAATCAGGTCTGCGCAAATCAGGGTGTGCAGAATAAAGGTTACGCGGAATGCAGTGGTATGTGGGGATCATTCGTGAGCCCGGGCGGAGCGAAGCGATCCCAAACGGGCAAAGATCGAAACGGAGAACGCGTTACCGAGACCAACTCATTTCACCAGATCACAAGCGAAGTACTATCGCTCTTTTTGGAGGGATAGCACCGCCGTGACGAAGGCGATCGGCTCGGTTTCCGCGACATTTAATTCGAACTTGGCCAGCGTCTGCTAAAATCTTAACCATACAGGCAGCCCCTCGGGGGTAGCCTGATCAACACTACGG
The DNA here is from genome assembly GCA_029213145.1 of Rubripirellula sp. Classification (GTDB taxonomy): domain Bacteria; phylum Planctomycetota; class Planctomycetia; order Pirellulales; family Pirellulaceae; genus Rubripirellula. The sequence continues at coordinate 8,764 of JARGNK010000154.1, forward strand.
TAAACTAGGGGTGTAGGTCTAATTTCAGGTTGGTGACTCGAGATACCGCAATGATTCGTTTGGTGTTCCCGCTCGTTCTGCTTGGAGTCGTCGCTGCGGAACCGTTGCGTTGCATCGGTCAGCAATCAAAAGCAGGTGACGAGTTCGAACTGTCGCTAGAACAGTTCTCTCAAAAACGTTATTCCGATCGTCAGCAGGCGACCCTGGAGGCTTGGCGTCGCCGCGAACAATCTCGGAACCAAGTCCAGCAAGCGACCCGCCACCCCGATCCAGAGGTGGCACGCCGAGCCAAATGGATCCTCCGGCAATGGCAACTTGGTGCCGTCCCGGACACACCACCAGAGATTTCCCGACTATTGCAACGGAGCGAAGGCCCCGAAGCGATCGAGAGCTTGCTAGAAGTAGGTCAGTTTACCGCCGCCATCATCGCGATCGAGGAATCGGCTGGCACACCGAACGAGCGAGCGGTTCAGCAACGAATTGCCTCAGCACTTCAGCGCCGTTTCCCAATCTATGTTCACTTTGCTCTGGAGAGTGAATCGCTGCAATCACTCTTGGAATTGATCGATTTGGTGGCTGATTCGACCGAATTAGCGATGTGTCGGTTGCAGCTACTCCGGCAGATGGGAATGGAGGTTTCTGACGATGAACTGCTGCCTAAATCATCGGTGCAGTGGCCGCAAATGGAAACACAGCGAGCCACCGCAGCACTGCTAGTCGCTTTAGGACGGGTCGACGATGCCATTGAGGTAGCCAAGCAGACGGTGGATCCGAATCTGTTGCACCAATGCCAAATGATAGGCTCAATGTGGCGGGAAGCAGCCATTGGACAGAGCCAACTGGCGGAGCAAGCCCAGGTCGGTGGAACCGAGTATTTCACCCGTTGGGCGATGACTTTGATCGATGCCGAACGGGCTGGCGATGCTGCCTTCGTCCAGCGGGCTGTCGACGCCCTTAGCTCCACGCCGGTTGATAAGACGATCCCGCTAGGCAATCAATGGCGGTGGCAAACGCTCGCCAGTCACGGATTTATCGACGAAGCATTGAAAATTGCGACCCAGACCAACCGTGATGATGCGGCCAAACTTGCGATGGCAGCTGCCAGACCACGCGAGGCCCTGAAAGCTTTGGGCTACCCACTCGAACGCCTCGACCTTGATTTGCATGAGTGGATCAAAGCTGCGACCGAAAAACAGCAGTCCTCTGGCGCAAAGAGCGTGATAGAAGAGGTTCAAAATCTGTTTTCGATGCTCGAGATACTAGTTTCGATCGGCCGATACGATGCAGCTTGGGAAATTTGTGACCAACTGAGCAAGAGTCCGGTCATGCTGGGCAACTATCGTCTCCGTGAATTCTTGCTACTGACCCTTACCAAAACACGTCGTAAAGATTGGATTTTAGAATTTACTGTGCTGGAGAATGATCGGACGATCTCAAGGATCAGCCTGCAGACGATCGCCCGCACCCTTCCCGACGCCGATCTCGGAACGTTGGATGCGGTGATTCAGGGGTTAACACAATTGCTGCCCAGCCAATCGAATCGCGAACGTTTTCAAGCCGCGTATCAATTGATGAACGGTGAAATCCCGAGTGACTTTGACCGCCAACAAGATTTCGAACGACTATTCGATTTTCTGACCAAGGATCAAACGACCTCCCAGAACGGCCTGCCGCGGACCCGTAGGAGATACCTTGCGAACTTGAATATCGTGCAACTGTTTGCCCGCCACGGCGAGTCAGAATTAGCGACGGCAACGTTGCGTCAACTCGCCACCCGAGGTGACACCAAGGCTCTATTCATGCTGGCTGAGCAAGAGCTCAATGGTGGACGAATTCAGGCCGCCAGAGAACTGTTCCAGGCTGTCTACGATCAGATCGTCAGCCAGGGCAGACGCCAGAATCGATTCGCTACGGCCGAAGATTCCGGCCTGGCCGGCCAAGCCTTGATCGGTCTTTGGACTGCTGCCAGACGATCAGGTGACGAACAATTGGGCAGGGAATTAGAACGGGAAATCGAGCTCTCTCTCTGCACCCCCTCGATCGCAACACGGACTCTAATCGCAGAGTACCTCGGTGAACAAGGTTCGACATCGCTGGCGATCCAAGCCTACAAAACAATGCTACCGATCGTTGCATTGGGTGATCCCGAGAACGGATCCCTCTACGATGTTGCTCGGCGCTATAGCACACTGGCCTCTGACACGGCCCCGAGCGAGGCGGCTCATTGGTTCGACTTGGCGATCAGTGGAGTCATCGAATCTGTCGACTTTCGAGCGAGCGCCTACGTTACCTTGCCGATGTACGTACACCGCTGGGCTTTGGAAGGTGCGGTCAATCGCGGAGATGAACCAATGGCAACTCTCTGTCTGAAGCGGATCATGCGTCTTGATCCACTAGACATCGATTTCGCAGAGCGATTGCTGCCCGCCATGCGGGAAGCGGGAATGGCTGAAGCCGCCGATCGCACGCTCGATCAACTCATTGACTTGGGCATTCAATATTCCGGCCAATTTCCCTTCGATGCGATGAGTGCGAACAACTTGGCCTGGGTTGCAGCCATGAACGAAAAGCGACTCGAAGATGCTCTGGAACTGTCAAAAATGGCCGTGACGGCTGAACCAGAGAGCGCGATCTATCGCGACACGCTGGCAGAAATACTGTTCTTGCTGGGCCGAAGAGAGGAAGCGCTACAGATCGAACAGAGTTGCCTACTGGACGACCCAGACCAATGGCATCTACATGAGCAAATCAAAAAGTACCAGCAAGCGCTAACAGACAAGTGATTACCGGCGAGGAAGCGGGAAAGGCCCCAACGGCGAGCTGGTCCTTAGCTTGGGAGAAAGCGAGGGCTTTCGTGTCCCACTTCAACGTGTGGCTGCCCCGCGAACGCGGTGGCAGGATTCGTGCGAACCGATTCTCGGTATCGTTAATGCCCAAAACGAAAATGAAATCCGTGATGGTAATGATGCCGAGGCGTGACACGGTAGCGATAGGGCGGTGGTGGGTAGTGGGGAACAAAATAATGCTCTTCCACAATCACTGGCGCTATCGGTTGAGTGACACGCGGCTGTGCTCTGACGGGCTGGCTTGTCGGCGATCCAACAGGCGTGCGTTGCATGACCGTAATCACGTTTTCTGGAACTCCCTGTTGGTGAAGCGAGATGATGTCAGGTACCTGAAGTGATTTCTGCACCCCACGGATTTGGATTTGGTTAATGATCACCTGATCACTCAACCCGCTACGAGCCATCGCTGCAACGTCATTGACAGAAACGGCCGATTGCTGACGGACCATGCTGGCTTGCTGCTGCTGATAAAACCGCCGCTGTTGATAGGCCTGTTGCTCTTTGTCTGTCGCATCGCCCAGCACGCCACCAGTGACGGCTCCCACCACACCTCCGATGGCTGCCCCGGCTCCCGCTTCACCATTGTTGTCGCCGATCAGCCCGCCGACAGCGGCACCAATGAGGCCACCGACGGTCGCTCCCCGTTGTTTGTTCGCTTGCGCTTGGCAAGTGGAGGCCTGTATCCATGCAAAACCCAGCATCAAAGCGGGAATCGCGATCAAAACGCGAAAATGCGAGCGTTCATTCATGACGCAGCTCCATTTTGGGATCAAAAACCGACCGGTTAGAAATCAACCGGCCCGGACCATCCGCCGCATCAACTGTTAGTTTGAAACCTGGAAAGGTGGCAATGCCAGATTGGCTAAGCTCGCATACAGGAAGCGAAAAGAATTGCGTTTCGGACCAAAACGCGATGAAAAACTCGAATTTCGTTAGCTCGGAGCGGTTACTTTTGGACCAATGATTTTGGTAATCGCGCGAATAAAGTCTTGAGCATCATCGAATTCTCGGTAAACGCTGGCAAATCGAATGTAGGCAACCTCGTCAAGTTGGGCCAAGTGCCGCAAAACAATGTCTCCTACCTGAGCTGAAGTCACCTCAGAATCAAAATTTGCGTAAATGTCCGCCTCAATTTCCTGAACGACACGTTCAATCGTAGAACTGGCAATCGAGCGTTTCGAACAGGCTCGTTCGATGCCCCGCCGAATCTTCTCACGATCCAGTGGCTCGCGTGTTTGATCGCTTTTTACCAAGCGAACACTCAGTTTTTCAATCTTTTCCGCGGTTGCAAACCGTCGCTGACAGCTGTTGCAAATCCTCTTCCGGCGGACCATATACCCACCTTCCGCCGCTCGCGTATCCAAAACGCGGTCGTTATCAACATGGCAGTAAGGGCAACGCATGGTTCACCTTAGAAGTGACGGGCCATCGGCGAGGCGATATAGTGGAAACGGGAAGCGAATAGTATTCGCCGAACGAGGCTAAAACACAAACGATCCGCCCTTCGCAACCAGTCCGTCCTGCTATCGATCCACCTGAGTGGAGCGATACCAGGAGGATCCACGTGTCGCGCTCGGGTCATGAGACAATCGAAACGTCGTTCATCTCTATCGGTTCGGATTATCACGTATCCATGGTAGCGTAACAACGGATGGTATCCGATGATGGGGACGGTTTGGTGGTGGCGGATGATCTTCGCCATTGAGTGCAAACCACTTTTCAAAGCAAGCGAGGAGTCGCGCTGTGTCAACCGATCAACCCAATGATCAACGTCCCTCCGCGTCAAAGGAGAGCCCAGTGATGGGAAACTCGACCGCCGCCCAAAAGTTTCGTGACGGTATCGAGTCAAAGCAATCGGGGATCGATGACTATGATCCAGAAGAAGAGCTTTGGACCGGCGGGTACAGCGGGAAAGCGATGGTCGGAACCTGGATCCTAATCGGCATGGCCAGCATCGGATTGGTCGCCGTATCGTTCCTCGTGTCGCCGTTGGCCCTGATCGGAATCCCCGTCATTTGGGTGATCGGTGGTTTGGTTTACGCATGGCGTCGCATGGGAGTCCACTACCAGCTAACTTCTCAGCGATTCATCCATCAGGTTGGTATTTTGACACGAAAAACGGACCGTATTGAAGTGATCGACCTGGATGATGTCAGTTTTACGCAAGGTCCTGTCCAACGTATTTTCGGGGTTGGTAAGATTGTTTTGACCGGAAGTGACCGCACCCACCCAACTTTGGCTATGATAGGAATCGCCGACGTCAAGGAAGTGGCGGGACTGATCGATGATGTCCGGCGGCAAGAACGACGTCGGCGTAGCCTCCATATCGAGTCGATTTAGAAGACGTTTCGGCGATTGGTTTTCGATCCAACGAGGGGAATCGTGACCCAGTGGTTTATACAACGCGACGGTGACTCAAATGATGTTGGGCCTCTAAGCCCAACTGATTTATTGAGGCTTGTGCGCAACGGTGAAGTCCGCCCGGAGAGCATTTTACGGAAAGACGATTCAGCTTACTTCCGTGCGAGTGATGTAGGCGGTCTGTTCGAAGCCGCGATGCGTCCGACGATCGAGTACTTTTGCCCACGGTGCAAAAAAGAGGTCTCTGAACCGCCTGTGATGTGCCACCATTGCGACTTCAATGTCGTGCGGGCGCTAACACGCATCACCGAAAACACCATCTCGAATCCCGATGAAAAGCCGATTAGTCAACAGGCCGGCAGCAGTGTGAAAAAATGGTTGCTTCGCAAGCAAGCGACAAAAGCGAAACAAAAAGACTCGTGACCCTGTCACAAGCAAATTTCTTTTGCCCTGGGTCATCTCTTTTACCCTGGGTCATCTCTTTTACTCTGGGTCATCTCTTTTACCCTGCGTCATCTCTAGTGCTCTGGGTCATCTCCAGATCTCACATCTATCAGCCACTCGGTCATCGGCGGCAACAATCCACGTTGCGTGATTGCTGGGAACGAACCGGATTGACGAGCATTGCACACGAATCCTTCTACCGCACACGAATCCGCCTACTCTGCGACCCGGATGCAACTTGCTCACGAACTAATACTGCAACTGGGCACCCAGCGAGAGCCCGAGCATATAAAAGTTGGTCCCGCCATCGGTAAGGTTACCGCTGGACTGACTGATTTGGCGATTGAAATTGCCGGGAGCGGTTGCAACATTGGCAAAGTACCAAAACTCACCCCCAGCTCGCAGTGACCAATTACCAAGTCGATAACGGAAACCGGCACCAAGCTCGATAAGACCGGCCAACTCGGTGCTGTCATCCAAGTTCAAGACGACACTTGAACCAAGGTTATCCGCCGAAAAACGCGAGTCGACGGAGTCGACGAAACCTGCGAGACGCCCGCGAAAGTCAGTGTAACCGCGGCGGCAGATTGGGTAGAGCAAATCGAGGCCGAGTTGGAGCCCGTACATTTGGTTGTCAACCTGGCTCTGGACAAGACCTGTTCCGCTTGCGTTTTGACTGAAGAATTGAAAGTCTTCGCTGTAATCAATGTAGCGGAAACCGAACAGTAGCTTTGCCATATCGCCTGAGACGAAGGTACGGTTCAATTCGCCGCTCCAGTACTCCGCCTGGTAAGTCTCGCTTTGAAAATCGGCATCACTAAAGGCGGAAAAATCGCCTGGGAGCAGCGGAAGCACGGGATCGATTAGCGATTCGATTCCAAAAGAGGGATCGGTCACCGAAGCGTACGTGTCCCACTGAAACGGTCCCGTGAAGCTAATTTCGCAACCCCGCAGGCAATCCTGAACACAACCAAAAGTGAATCGTCCAGCGTATTCGCGACAGAACCCCTTCTTGTAAAAGTCCCCAAGGGAACGATTGTCTCCACCGTCAAGATCCATGTACAGTAACTCGACGCCGGCATACCAATAGGGTCGACAAGGTGCACACGGATCGGCCATGCAGTTGTTGCATCCGTCGCCCGAAAGATTGCAGCCCTGGCAGGACAATAAACCAAGTCCTCTCGAATGGCCGCACGCACCTCCACAACTGGTCCCACAAGAGTTGCAATTCCCGTATGCAACCTGGGCGATCGTGCCGGCGTTATCACCGGGCGACAAATACGAAGCGGCATCAACCACTTTGTACGCTTGCCCATCATGTGAGAACAATCCATCTTGCACAGCCGATTTCAGTTGGCCTTGGGCGTGTGCAGTATTCGCTAGTGCAGTGACGGTGATGACACCACATAACGCCCAAAGATTCCAACCAAAGCTGCTGCGTGTTACGCCGCAGTCGCGGTGGCTTGAAAAGATCTTCATGATCGGACCTCGTTGATTCATGCGACTTAGTGCCGCCGATTTGAAAACGTGAAAGGGGTTGCGTCTCTACTGGATGACAAGCTGATCCTGAACCGGGACCAGGCATGCTTTGCGGATCATCCGCAAAATCTCTCGAGCAGTTGTATTGCTGTCACATGTACCGCCCACGACAAGGTGGTTACGGTACACTCTCAACTTAACTTGGCAATTTGGAAATGCTTGATTCAAAGATCGATTCAATCGATCACATTGCTCTGTCAATGGAGTCGCGAATTGCGTTCCCGGCTCGCTTACGTGAATCTCGAAACCACGTGCTTGAATTTTTGATGTTCCGCTACCGGCCGCGTGTACGACGATACGCGTCGTCCCACTTTGAATGCCGATAAGCTTTAACTCATTGGACCCACCACGCAAAACCTGGCAGATGCTCTCATCCTCGATTTCAAAGTGGGGGATGCTCACTCCAACTTTTAGCGACCGGACCGTACCACGTTGCATCGCCAAAGAGGTTAGGGGGCCGACAAAAAACGGCTTCGCCGCCGGACTTTCACCGAAGGTAAGTGCCTGAACGGGCTGCACGGGTGAGTCTGTTGCAGCTGGATCAGCGAGTTCCGACTTTGAAATTGCAGGCGGTAATTGCTTCACGGCAACTGGCAGCCTCGCACCTTCAATGCCGGCGATTTCCCCGATAACTTCGCCACTTATTCCCTCGCTGCCATCGGGCAACACGGCACCACCCTGCATCGGAGCTGGATCAGACGCGATGCCTTCAATCGGATCAACCGAAAGCACAGCCTCACCCGCTTTCAAAACCTTGGGAGCGATATCATGATTGATCACTGGGTCAGCGGATAAGTGGTCCTCCGATAGAGTGGAGGGATACTCGCTGACTAAGTCGACCTCAGCAATCGCAATAGGCTGCTCCTGCATCAACTCACCGAGGTTTTTGTTTGTGCGTGCCGCAACGTCGCCAGCGTCTGCTTCAAGACGAGGTTGAATCGGCTCCGCGTTGGCGATTACTGGAGACGAGGCCGGCGGGGGCGACGCCTTTTCTTCATCGCCCGATACAAGCAGCTGGACCCTGACTGGCTGGAACCCACTGAACTGGCTTTCTCGCGGCCCGTTCGATGCCGATTCGTCCATCGACGATCGCGTTTCTATCGCAACCAGATCCTCAGTCGCAACCAGATCCTCAGTCGCAACCAGATCCTCAGT
>JARGNK010000155.1:0-3917 GCA_029213145.1 Rubripirellula sp.
CGCCGCAAACACATGGATTTTTGGCCAGTTGCCCCCCTGTGGAGTTGTTTGCGGTTTTTTTCGGAGGAGGGCACTATGGGGGCTCATTTTCGCCGTTTTGGTCTTCGGGCAGTCGCCCCGAAGGCTTGATTTGTGCCATGTCTCTGGGCGTGCGATGTCTCTGGGGCGGGGTCAGCCAGCCAGAGCCAGTAATGGGGCCAGGCAGTGATGGGGCCAGCCTGAGTCGCAGTGATGGGGCCAGGCAGTGATGGGGCCAGCCTGAGTCGCAGTGATGGGGCCAGGCAGTGATGGGGCCAGGCAGTGATGGGGCCAGCCTGAGTCGGGGCCAGCCAGTGATGGGGTAAAAAGGCTCTGGCGGCTGTCTTGCTCACCCCGACGAGGTTGAGCGTGAGTGTGCGCTTATCGTCTATCGTCTAATTCGATGGCTTATCGCCGATGCGTGATGAGTTCATTGTGGTTGCCGGCGAGTGATCCTCTTCTCAGCGAACGATCTCTGGTATGCTGCGGCCAACGAAAAAAAGTCCGAGGGCCGTGATGAAAAGAGTTCTATTTGTTTGCATGGGTAACATCTGCCGTTCGCCGGCGGGTGAGTCTGTGATGCAGCGTTTTGCCGAAGAATTTGGGGTCGACGTTGACGTCGATTCGGCGGGCACCCACGGGTACCACGCTGGCGAGTCGCCGGATCAGCGAATGAGCGAGGCCGCAGAGGCTCGGGGTTACGAATTGAACAGTGTGGCCCGCAAAGTCACCAAGTCCGATCTTGAGCCTGAAAAATTTGACTTGGTTCTGGCAATGGATGCGGAAAACCATGCGATTCTGGTTGAGCTCGCTGGCGGTCTGCGAAATCACATTCGGATGTTCAGTGATTACTTAGACGATAACTGGCCCTCTGACGTCCCCGACCCGTACTACGGTGAGGAGGAGGGCTTCGATCAGGTGCTCGATATGCTTGAAGAGGGGTGCCCGGTGATTTTAGAGACCCTGGTGGGTGGCGAAATCTTCGATGGGGAATTCGACGACGAGTAGGCCGTGCCGGAATCCTCTCTCAAATTACTTGCTCTTGCGCGACCTTCGCTCACGCTCGTATCTCACGCGGCACCCGATCGGAATCGTCTCTGAGATTTGCGGTTTCTGGCCAGCTAAGGTCGCTTCGATGGCTAGCTCGACGTATCTCATGGCAACGTTGCGACCATCTGGGCTGTCGTCGAGTGATCCCATGTAAACAATGCGACGCTGCTGGTTCAGCACATAGAACTCGGGCGTGTAAACCGCGCCATACTGTTTTGCGATTTGTTGGGTCGGATCGTGTAGATAGGAAAACGGAAACTTTTTTTCCTCTGCTCGTTGTTTCATTGCCGGCAGCAGATCGGCCTCTACTTTGTTGACGTTGATCGCGACCAGCGAAACGTTCCGGTCCTGATAAGCCTTTTGCAACGCGATCATTCTGTCCTCGGCGTCAACGCTGTAAGGGCAGGTGTTGCAGGTGAAGACGACGACCAGCACCGATTTCGATTTCAGATCAGTCAGCGAGGACTTTTTGCCATCGACGCCGGTTAATTCTTTCCAGACAGGAGCTTGGTCACCGATGCTGAGGACTCGGTTGTACTCACCAGCACTTGAGAGGCTGCCGAGCAGCACAACTAGCAAGGGAACAAAGAGGCGATTTGTCATGACAGGGCGGGAAGCAAGGAGGGGGCGGGCCCCGTAGTGTAGTCCGACCGGGCCGCCTCTGTTAGGGGCAAATGGGTTGCTTCCCCTTCCCCGGGGTCGGGTCCCCTGGGGTCGGGGGGAACCTCGGGGGCATCAAGTTTCGGGGTGCCGGAAAGTTTCGGGGTGCCGGAAAGCCCGGGTAGCCTGCAGGTGTTTTCGCAAGTGCTTTCGACAGTCGGAAGCGAACTGGGCCACTTCTGCCGTCCGGTAGCTCGGATATGACCAGCGGTGATGATTCCAGCGTTTACCGACATAGGTCAGCGTCACTTCGGCAAACATGCCATCCCGCAGGTAGAGGCGGTGATCTCGATCCTTGGTCGTCGCCAGAACGAGCTTGGCCTGGGTGAGATAGCCGGGATCGAGGTTCAATGGCCGTTGTTCGGCATGTTCCGATTGGCTTGCATAGTGGAGCTCCCATTGATTGGTTTGGTGTTTCCAGTCCGCCAGCGTCCCGGGATCTTGATACCCTTCAAAGGCGACCAGTTGCTTTTGGAGTCCGGGCCCCATGCTCGGCGTGTAGTATCCACCCGCCTCGAAGGCGATCGGCGGTGACTCGATGACCACGTTTCCCCATTGTTCGGCTAGTGTCTCGATCGCCCAGGCACGAGCCTCGGGGTGGCGTGTGATCACCCCACAAAACCGCACGACTGGCTCGATGTATCGTGTTTCGGACAAAAGAGAACCTCGCAAACTTTCGCAAACCGTTCATCGTACCGCAAACCAAGCAACTTCAAACAACGCAGACACCCGCAAAATTGATGATCGTCTTGGTCTAGTCCTTGACGCCGTCGGCGAATGACGACGTCAGGCCAGCGGAGTTTGGCTCATTTGAGTCCCGAGATTTTTTCGATTCGCCGGTCAGCCCGCCGATTTTTTCTTTTCGCCTGCGATCGTATTGGGCTCGTCTTGATTCAATTGTTTTAACATCCGTGATGTTTTCTGTTGTGTGAGCTTTGCTGGCGAGTTGCATGAAGGAAATCTGTGATCGCCGTTTTTGCTTGACCTGATACCATGTGGGTGGCGGTGCTTTCCCTAATATTCATTTCACTCGACTGTTGTTCATCTCATGCATCCTTGGATTTCTCAGCGGGCCAATTCGTTTGACAGCAGTGGTATTCGACGTGTATTTGATCTGGCTGCCAAGCTGAAGGATCCGATCAACCTGTCGATCGGCCAGCCTGATTTTGACGTGCCCGATGAAGTCAAGCAGGCCGCAATTGAAGCGATTGAAACTGGCAAAAATGCTTATTCGCCAACCCAAGGGATCGGGCCGCTTCGAGAGGCGATGAGAAGTAAGGTGTTGGCGGACTACCCTACTCATACTGACCGTGACGTGTTCATCAGTAGTGGTACGAGTGGTGGGCTGCTGCTTTCGATGTTGGCGATGGTGAATCCGGGCGACGAGGTGATCTTTTTAGATCCCTTCTTTGTCATGTATCCGGCGCTGGTTCAGATGTGCGGTGGCGTTCCTGTCCCGGTCGACTCCTACCCTGATTTTCGTTTGAACGTCGCGAAGATTGAGGCGGCGATCACTGAGAAAACCAAGGTGATTCTCGTCAACAGTCCGGCCAATCCGACAGGGGTTACCGCGACGGCTGATGAGATGAAAGCTGTCGCGCAATTGGCTGCCGACCGGGGCATCGCGCTGGTCTCCGACGAAATTTACCGTCACTTTTTTTACGATGATCAGTTTGTTTCACCAGCCCAATTCAACGATCAAACCATTGTGATTGATGGATTCAGCAAAAGCCACGCAATGACCGGTTGGCGAGTCGGTTTTGTTCACGGCCCTAGTGAATTGATGAACGCAATGCTGAAGTTGCAGCAGTATTCATTCGTCTGCGCGCCGCAGCCGGCTCAGTGGGGCGCGTTGCGGGCGTTGGAGGTTTCCCTGTCAGGCCACTTAGCGGACTATCAGCGAAAACGGGACTTGGTGTACGACGGTTTGTCCGACGTTTACGAAGTGGTCAAGCCCGGCGGGGCGTTTTATCTATTTCCCAAAGCGCCGATCGCAAGCGGTGCCGCATTCGTTGAAAAGGCGATCTCACGCGGACTGTTGATTATCCCAGGGAATATTTTTAGCCACCGAGACTCTCATTTTCGCATCAGCTTTGCTGCTCCTGATGAAACGTTGCATCAGGGGATAGAGCTGCTGCGAACGCTCGCAACGGAGTGAGCTGGACCGCGGTCGGAGACACATGCTCGCC
>JARGNK010000155.1:4017-15772 GCA_029213145.1 Rubripirellula sp.
AGCCCAGATGTTTGCCAGCCCAGATGTTTGCCAGCCCAGATGTTTGCCAGCCCAGATGTTTGCCAGCCCAGGGGGGGCTGCCTGCGGTGAGAAGTTGGTTTCTTCAAATTCACCTTTGTGCCCCGATTACCCGACTGCCATTCCCTGTTTCAGCCAAGCATTTTCAGGAGGCTGCCGATTGCTGTTTAACGCGAGTTCACACCCGCGACGGTGCTCGTGAGGCAGCTTCGGAAAATCTGCTCGCTTGACTCACTCGTCCGAGATGGATTTGAAGCTGTTCAATTGCCTTGGGGATTCACGATGTGCACGACTTGATCGGGCGCGACGGCGATTAGGTAAGTATTGGCGCCATCAAAAATTTCGATACTTCTTTGTTGGCCTGACGCGGTCGGCCGCCCCAAGCTCGAGAGTGGTAGCAGGCCAAGCTGGTGTGTGCCGATCGGCAATTCGATTCGGAAAACTTGAACCTCTTTGGGTAGCATGCTCCAGCAGCGGGTATCGGCTCGTTCGATCCCGCTCCATGCGGAGGCGGCGGCGAAGTGAACCAGTGAACCTGCTGTGCCTTCGAGTCCGAGCGAATCGCTTGCCTTGGCGACTGCAGCTTCTTTGGTCGCACGTCGGACGACAGCTCTGGCGATCGTCCACGGTTGCTCCGCTTGCAGTTGACGACCAGCTAATTCGGCGACGTCGGTCAATGTTTGGGTGGCGCCACGCAATTTCCCTTCGACGACCACGCCGATCGCGGCGATACTGTCAGGAGGTAATGCGATTTGGGGGACTTTGACGGTAGCGATGTTGGGGATCGCTAGCCCATCTTCTTCTTGTCCATCTTTGTCTGTCTTGTTGGCTTTTGCATTGAGGATCGCTGACGCGATTGACAATGATTGGCTTGTCGTGGGTGCATTCGTTTCCTCGAGGACCGGCCCACGCCCAACACAGGCAATCACATACAGCACGCCATAGCCGGCTTGGCTGTGAGTGCCGTTGACCGCACGGGCGATGTCCGCTTCGGCAGGCGCGAATTGGGGGCGAGCTAAACTTACCAATTGGTAAGCCCGCTGGGCGTCGTCGTAATTCTGATGAGTCGCTTCGCGAAGTAGGCCCCTAAGGTAGGGCGCCATCGCGATCGGTTGGTAAATCTCGCTTGCTTCTAGCAAGCCTCGCTCTTCTGCTTCACGAGCCAATTCCGCTTGACGGTTTGTCGCCTGCAGCGAGTAACTCTCTGCATCAATTTGGTCGCCAGCTAAGGAGCAAACGGCTAGCATCGCTCGGATCATCACCTCCTCGTAACCGGCAGGGCGGAACATGCGACGCGTATCATCGGTGAGGAGGGAAGCCGCTTCATCGGTCAGGGCGATTTTCGGCTGGTCGTCGAAACGGTCACGTAATGTTCGCAGTCGGCGTTCGGCCGCTGCCGCATCGCCGGACGCCAATTCCACCATTGCCAGGTCAAGGGCTGCTGGTGCTTCGAGGGGCCCAGTTTCAGTTGCCAAAGGCTCCAGCTTGCTTCGGGCAGATTCCAGGTCGCCAATGGCAAAGGCTTGGCGGGCAGTTTTGATGTCATCCCGCGCTTCCCGCGTTCGCGCGCAGCCAGACAAGCCGACGAACAGTAGGCCACAGATTAGTAGGCCGCAGATTAGTAGGCCCCTTATCGGCAGGCGATTTTGTATCGCGGGCGGTGACATGAGCCTGCTACTCCGTGAGAGGCCGGATGCCGGTTCCGGAACCAGCATCGGCCAACGGTTTTCACCGCTTTGGTGATGTCGCGTCCTGGAGCGGTTGGTCTGGCGAATCGGGGTCTGGCGAATCGGGGTCTGGCGAATCGGGGTCTGGCGAATCGGGGCGTTCAAGATCAACCGTCTGCCTGATCAAACCAGCCGAAGTTCCACCATTTTGCTGCACGGCTTTTGCTGTAGCCTTTGCGGATTTTGGCGGACTCTTTCAATGTTTCGCCGGTGTGGACGTTGACGAGTTCCAGCGTCAGCAGGTAATCCCGCTGGCTGGTCTTATTGCGCTCGGTCGTCCCGCTGGTGATATTGGCATACAGCAGGTAATCGATCGGTGTTCCCTGCCGACCCAATGCGGCTGAAAAAACGTCGCGATTTTGGGGCAGGTAAAGCGAGTCGGGCCGCAGGCGTGTTTCTCGCAACGCCGCACCGACCATCCGACGACTGATTGACCGGAAGGGGCCACCAACGTTGATTTGTGAGTCAATTCGCTCGTAAAGCTGGTCTTTGAAATCTCCGACTTCTTCAGCACTTTTGTTTTCCACCCCAATGAAACAGACATTGGCTGGCCCCATCGCCAGTGGCCCAGTGGCTAATGCCGACCCAATCACCGGTTCAGATTGGAGATTTTGTTGGTAGGAGGCGGGCTGGAGGGTCGTCGGATCGCTTGTTGGAGGGCACTGTCCGAGCAATTTCGCCATTGCCTCATCGACCAGGGGGTTCCAGGTCGCCGCGCCGGCCGCATGACTGCCGACCATGTCCTTGTCATCTTGGGCCAGAATATGCCCGTATTGGTGGCTAGCACAGCCGACAAACGTCAGGCCAGCGAAGATCGTGGCGAGGCTGTAATAACGAAAATAGTTCACGTTGAATCGCTCCAGGTGGGGTCAGTGCCCTTGTCGGCTGGTCGGGACCTAGCAAAATATCGGCTTGGCGAACCAGAGCGGTCTGGTGGTGATCCCAGCGGCACTCACCTCTGAGATCGGTATTTGCTGCCTTGAGCGTTGACAAAAGGAAGCTTGCTACCAAACTCTAGGATCGCTACCGAAATTGCCCCGATCACGTAAATTCACAGGATGGGGGATTCGGTTTCATCTGGGCGGCAGATTTGCTTTCGGAGCGATGGGCGAACGGCGACTCGATCCGATAAACTTTTCTCCCGCATCGACATTGTCCTGCCGAGATCCTTCAACTTTGCCTCATTCGCAGTCCGACTATGCCTGTTTCGCTTAGCGATCCCACTGTGACACCGACCATTTTTCCAAACAGCGGCGCCCTGCCCGCGGTCGCTCCGTCCCCAAATCCCTCCGCAACCCCGACACCGGTGTTGGCGGCCGATGAAGATGACGAGGTTGATGATGACGACCTCGATGATGGATTCGGGGAAGAGGGTGATGAAGTCGGAGGGGATGATGGTGGATTCCAAGATGATCTGGACGATGACGACGATCTAGATGAGTTCGACGACATCGACGAAGACGACTTCGATGACAACTTTGATGATGACTTCGAGGAAGAACTCGAAGATGACTACGAAATCGAAATAGAAGACTCCGTCAGCGAGGAATTTGGTCTCGGGAGCAGCGGTGCCGCCGGTGGAACCAAAGAAATAGCCGATGGTCTGGACGACTTCGAGGATTTCGAAAACATCGAATAAATTCGCTCTCTCGACGCTTGGTCTGAGCGACCAGATCGGTGAATGACTTGCTGCACGTCCGATTAACTTAACTCGGCCGCGAACGATATGTTGCAAGACTGACAGGCTGGCGCTTTTGTACGCTTCAATTTTGCGTGGATGCGAGCAGCGATGATTGGACAATCAACCAAAAAGGCAAAACCATGTCGCCACGTGTCCTTACGCTAGTTGCTTTTGTCCTCGGTTCGTTGTCTTCTGCCGGTGTCGTGCAGGGCTGGGAACGTCCGAACGTTCTACTGATTTGCGTGGATGATTTGCGTCCTGAATTGGGTTGTTTTGGAAAAGACTACATCCATTCTCCGAACATTGATCGGCTTGCATCGCAGAGCCGGATTTTCACTCGCCATTACGTGCAAGCACCGACCTGTGGTGCGTCTCGTTACACCTTGCTGACAGGTCAGTACGGTCCTGCGGACAACGGAGCGTTGTTCAAGCGAGCGGCTCGGATTCAAAGCGGGGCAGAATCAGTCGACCCAAGCATGCCGGCTTGGTTTCGGGAGCATGGTTATCGCACTGTTTCCGTTGGGAAGGTGTCACATCATCCGGGCGGACGTGGCGGCAAGGATTGGGATGATGACGGGCAACCTGAGATGCCAAACTCCTGGGACCGTCATTTGTTGCCTGCTGGTGATTGGCAGCATCCACGTGGCGCGATGCACGGATTGGCCCACGGAGAAATTCGTCAGGACGCCGGCAAGATGGATGTCTTTCAGTCGGTAGAGGGACCCGATTCAATCTATCCTGATGGATTGATTGTTGATCAGTCATTGCAGCAGCTTGATCAACTGGCCGCTGATGAAAAGCCCTTCTTTCTAGCAGTTGGTATCATTCGGCCTCACTTGCCGTTTGGGGCTCCCGCCAGATCGATGCAGCCCTATCACGGCGTTACGCTTCCTCCGATTCCGCATCCGATTCGTCCTGTCGGGAAAACAACTTGGCATGCGTCGGGCGAGTTCATGAAGTACAACCGGTGGAAACGCAATCCCAATACCGATGCGGAGTTTGCCAGTGAGGTTCGGCGTCATTATGCGGCCTGCGTGACCTATGCTGATTCGTTGGTTGGTCGCGTCTTAGCGCGGTTGAACGAACTCGAACTCAAAGACAATACGATTGTTGTGTTGTGGGGCGATCATGGGTGGCACTTGGGAGAACATCAGATTTGGGGGAAACACGCACTTTTTGAGGAGTCTTTGCACTCTCCATTGATCATCCATCACCCAGGAATTGATGCAGCAGGCCAGGCGACCAACTCGATGGTTGAAACGCTTGACGTGTTTCCCACGCTCTGTGAGTTGAGTGGACTTCCCCTTCCCAAAAATCTTGATGGTATTTCGTTAATGCCAATACTGGCCGACCCTTCGGTTCCGGGGCATGACGCCATTTCGTACAAACGGAATGCAGAGACAATTCGAACGAATACCCATCGATTGGTCGTTCATCGCACTGGCGAGGTCGAATTGTATGATCACACGACGAGCGCTGCGGAAACCAATAATTTGGCGATGCAAAACGAAGGGCTCGTCAAAGAGCTCAAGGCGAAGCTGGCCGAGCGTTTGAAACGATGAACAAAGCTAACACTGTTTCGGCGTCAGGTACGTAGGCGTTCGCTTGCGGTCGATTGGATTCTGAAACACCAGGCAATCTGAAACACCAGTTAAGTGGTGTACTCAGAGTTGAATTTCACGTACTCGGTTGTCAGGTCGCTCGCCCAAAAATCTGCGATTCCTGGGCCATTACCGACGATAAGCTGGACTGGCACCTCTTTGCTCTGTTGCATTTGTTGACTGAGCTTCGCTTCGTCGTAATCGACTGGGCTTCCGTTGCGGTAGATTTCCGTTCCGCAAATGGACAGGCAGACATTTGGCGGATCGATTTTTACTTCGGCGTAGCCGGCGGCAGACACGATGCGTCCCCAATTTGGGTCGCCGCCGGTGATCGCGGTTTTGACTAAGGGGCTAGCGCCGACTGTGCGGGCGATTCGTTCAGCATCGCCATCCGAAGCGGCTCCCTCGATGTGAATCGCAATCACATGTGAAGCACCCTCGCCATCTGCGACCAGCATTTTGGCAACGCGAATCGAGATTTCGTCGACGGCTTGCTGGAAAGCAGTGATCGCTTCGGGTGGCAGGTCATCGCCTTGTCCTGAAGACAGCAACAGCATCGTGTCATTGGTGCTGGTATGACCATCGACACTCACACGATTAAAGCTCCGGTTTGCCGCCGACTGCAGTACCTGAAGGGCCTGCGATTTTGAGATTGGAGCATCCGTCATCACAACCGCGAGCATGGTGGCCATATTGGGTGAGATCATTCCGGCCCCCTTGGCCATCGCGGCAACCCGATACTCTTTTCCCGCGAATGAAAAGTGACTCGTTGCGATCTTTCGCCGATCATCGGTTGTGCAGATTGCATCAGCGGCGTTGTGGAACGAATCGATATCGGGGCTCAGATCGGCATGGGCAGCATCGATTCCCTGCTGGACTTGCTTCATGGGCAGAACTTGTCCGATGACGCCCGTGCTCATCACCAGCACAGCTTCGGCGGTGCATCCGATCAACGCAGCGACTTGACTGCACATCGCCTCTGCATCTTCCATCCCTTGTTGTCCAGTGCAGGCGTTGGCATTGCCGCTGTTGGTGACCACGGCGCGGATTTGAGTGCCAGGAGTTCGGGAGCGGCAAAGGACCACCGGTGCTGCAACGATCTGGTTTTGAGTGTAGATGCCGGCTGCTACACCGGGCGAATCCATCACAATTAACGACAAATCTCTTTTTCCGCTCGATTTGATGCCACATGCGACTCCTGCGAATGTGAATCCGGCGGGTAAAAGTGAGCCTGGCTCAACCTTAACATTGGATGACATGCTTGCTCGAATCGTTAACGGGTGAAGGGCCTGGTAGCTATCATTGACGGAGACTCACAATACTATCGACAATCTCGATGCAGCTAAAGAAGCGGCGACGAACAAAGAGGCTTTTACCCCCTGCTTGGTTCGCCCCTGCTGTTTTTCCGTTGAGGCCGAGTGTGTTCGATCGGTTGTTGATCATTGAACTCAGCCAATCACCCTAGAAAGCCACATTTTGAATCTGCCCGTCTCGCCTCCGCCTACCTCACGTCACGACGCCCCTGCGGCGGATCGGGGATCCGATGCCTTTTCTTCCGAGTCGGATGCGGATCGACCTGTCGATACGGCGGATGATGGCTGCATTGTGGAAACGATCAAGCTGACGAAGCGGTTCGGCACCTTCGAGGCTTTAGTTGACTGTTCTATGCGGGTGTCACCTGGAGAAGTTTTTGGCTTGTTAGGGCCAAACGGCGCCGGCAAGACAACACTCATCCGATCGATGCTCGGTTTTCTGCAGCCGACCTCCGGACACTGCATCATTGCTGGTCACGACAATCGTCACAGCAGCGTCAGGCTGCGTGAACAGGTTGCTTACTTGCCAGGCGACGCGCGGGTGCCTCGGCACATGCGAGGGTCGGGAGTCTTGAAATTTTTTGCCGAGATGCATCCTGTCGGTGATTTAACGAGAAGCCGCGAAGTTGCCGAACGTTTAGAACTCGATACTCGGCGACGCGTTGGTTCGATGTCGACTGGGATGCGGCAAAAACTCGCATTGTCGGTCGTCTTGGGACTGCAAACTCCCGTCATCATTTTGGACGAACCGACGGCAAATTTGGATCCTACGGTCCGAGCCGAAGTTTTGAAGTTAGTCGTGGAAGCGAGGCAGGCAGGCCGCACCGTTTTGCTGTCCTCGCATGTCCTCGGTGAAATCGAGGACACTTGCCAACGGGTTGTCTTTCTTCGCCACGGACATCTCGTCAAAGAATTGGCGATGGCAGACCTTTTCCAGCGACATCGTATCACTGCTGGCCCTCCCGAAAATGCAGTGGAAGGATCCAGCCCCACACAGGAAATTCAGATCAAGATCCCCGAAGCTTTGCGAATGCGAGTTCAATCAGAAACGGTTACGGAAGAGGGACGCACTCGAATTCGGATCGAAACAGCCGGTGACTTGGCGCCGTTATTGCCGTGGCTTGATTCGCTGAAGTTGACGAATTTACGGATCGAACCGCTCGGCTTGCGGGCGGTTTACGATTCGGTCCACCACGGCGAAGACACCAGCGGATTGGAGGACGAGCTTTGATCCATCGAGTGTTGATGCGGAAATACATTGGTCAATCAATGTTGCTGTTCCTGGCTTGTGCGACCACCCTATTCGCTTTCGCGTGGGTTCGGGTTTGGGTGGTGAGCCTGCTTGATATGGGACAATTTAAGACGATCTTGGACCAGTTTCGAGAATTCGAAAAATTTGCGCCGATCGAGTTTGATGCGCTGTTTACCTACGCGGGACGCGTCGGGATGACCTACGACGAGCCGATCGTGATTTTGTGCACGGTCGTCTGGTGCGTCTCTCGTGGTAGTGATGTCGTGAGTGGTGAACTAAATCGTGGCACACTTGAAATGATGCTATCCCAGCCGATTCGCCGGATCACTCTGCTAGCGACACATGCCACGGTATCCGTAGCAGGATTGGCATTGTTGTGCTTGATGGTCTGGGGGGGGATCACGATTGGTATCGAGGCGACGACGGTGACCGAAACAGTTGATCCGCCCTCTTTCCGAATACCGATGATCAATATCGACGTGCCGCTGACGGTGGCTGATCCGGTGACCGAAGAGATTCCTCTACGCCAGCGGGTGAATTCTTCGACTTACGCCGCTTCCACATTCAGTCTGTTCGCGTTCGGGTTTTTCTTGCTTGGGCTCTCTTCGATGTTTAGTGCCTTTGATCGTTATCGTTGGCGGACCGTCGGTGCGGTGGTGGGAGTCTATATCTTGCAACTGGTGATGTTTGGA
The DNA here is from genome assembly GCA_029213145.1 of Rubripirellula sp. Taxonomy (GTDB): domain Bacteria; phylum Planctomycetota; class Planctomycetia; order Pirellulales; family Pirellulaceae; genus Rubripirellula. The sequence continues at coordinate 12,302 of JARGNK010000155.1, forward strand.
TTGGGGAAAGCTGCCGCGTCACTGGAATGGTTGCTTTCAATGACTTTTTTCAGCTGTTACCGGCCGCAGAAGATGACCTCTCTGGTCACCAATGACGGCCTTGGTGCCCCCTGGAGTTTGGTGACGCCGATTCCAGACGCCGCGTTTCCGCCGTTGGTTTATCCACTCGTGTTGATCACCTTGGGAATGATTTGCTACGGCATCGCCGCAAGGCACTTTTCACGCCGAGATTTGCCTGCACCGCTCTAGATGTCCGGTCGACAAACTGCATGAGCGGAGTGCTTTGTCAGACGCAGCACGCGGCAGCGTTTATCGTCGCCGGTGGTGCTTCTCAACGGGACGGTCAGGTTGAGTTGGCAGCGAAAGTCGCGATGCCTTACTCGAGTCTGATCTGGGAGGATGATGCAGCCCCGCTGGACTGTGAATGCGTATAAACTACGGACATTTGATACGACCAATCTCATTTGCATTGACTCCATGATGTGCTTTCGACTTTTGATATCGTTTTGTTTTGCACTTGCCGTTGCCTCCGCGAGCCTGGCAGAGGGTTCGGTCAAGGTTTTCTTTCTAGTTGGACAGTCCAATATGGAGGGCAAGGGTAACCCCATTCATCTAGATACTTATCAGAATGATCCTCTGATTCGATCGACCTATGCTGGCTTGAAAGATGGTCAAGACTGGCGGGTTCGTGATGACGTTTGGATTACCTACCCCTCGAAGGCTAAAGGTGCGAAGCATGGAGGATTGGGTGTCGGCTATGGGACTAAAGGGGAAGATTCAATTGGGCCTGAATTCGGTTTTGGGCACACGATTGGAAACGCGTTGGAAGAACCCGTATTACTGATCAAGATCGCTTGGGGTGGGAAATCACTCGGTGTTGATTTTCGTCCGCCCAGTCTGCCTCCTACCGACGCAGAGGTGGAGGCATTGCTGGAACGCCAACGGAAACGAAAGCCTGAAACGACTGCCGAAGAGGTACGGGAACGCTACGGGTTTTATTACCGAGAAATGCTGCGTCATGCGAAAGAGGAATTGGCTGCGGTAGGCGAGCGATTCCCAGGTCTTCAAGGTCGGCCACTCCAGGTGGCGGGTTTCATTTGGCACCAGGGCTTCAACGACAAAGTCAATCGTGACTTACGTGAGACGCAATATGCAGACTATACCAAGTGGTTGATCGCGTTTATCGAGGATGTACGCAATGACTTGGGGGTTCCAGGGATGCCGTTCGTGATTGGTGAATTAAGTACCGGTGGCATTCCGGCTCGCGGTGATTTTCAAGCGGCTCAAGCGAACGCGGCGAAGCCGGCAAAGTACGCTGGAAATGTCGCGTTTGTTCCGACGGCAGAGTTTTACGACACAGCGGCGGAAGAGTTGTTCAAGAAAAACTACTGGAAGGGAACCGAAGAGCAAAAGGCTGAGTGGAAGAAGGTTGGCAATGATCGCCCCTATCACTACCTCGGCTCCGGGAAAACTTACTATTTGAAGGGTGTCGCTTTTGCCGATGCGGTTCTTGGGATGATGAAGTAGCCGATGCACGCTCTCGCCAGCGGTTAGATTCGCGTCTCTCAACCGGTGGTGATGCATCGACATGATTCTCCGTTCTTGATTTGAGGCTTGCTTCGCAGGCCTCAGTTCTTCTCACTCGTGTTGCGCGTGCTGCGGCATGATGCGTGTTTGGTGGCGTTTGATTCCTCTGCGGCTCGTCTGGCCGGTCTGGGTGTCTGTGTGTCTGGGTGAGATGGTCTGTGCCGTTTTCTCGAGTCTTGTGGGCAAGGGGGTTAGCAATGAGTCCGCTTTTGGTGCTTCTGCGAGGTCCTCAATCAGAGTGAACTACTTTTCAACAGTCTCATTCCCAACCGCCTTTAACAGAGAGCCGTCATGGTCTATCAAGCACCGGAAAAAAATATCGTTTGATTACTCGCAGTGATTTTGACGGACTCGTATGCGCGATTCTCTTGAAGGAGTTGGGCAGGCTGGGGGACCTCAGATTTGTGCATCCCAAGGACGTTCAGGATGGCAAGATTGAGGTCAATGAGAACGATATTCTGACCAATCTTCCTTGCGTGCCGGGCTGTTTCCTTTGTTTTGATCATGATTCGAGTGAGAAGCTTCGCAACTCCGGTATTCAGGATGATCGTTACGTTCTTCAGGCGGACGCGGCACGATTTGAACGTGAGGACGTTTTGAATCCTACAGGCTGGGGTTTGATGTCATTCTTAATGGATGCACGAACAGGTCTGGGACGTTTTCGAACCTTTCGTGTTTCCAATTACCAGTTGATGATGGATCGGATCGATTACCACAAAGGTCACACGATTGAAGAAATTTTGGCGCTGCCGGATGTCAAAGAAAGGTTGAACATTACTTGGAACATACCGACTTGATGGTCGAATAAATTCGAAGTTGTTCGGTCGTTCACGACAACTTGGTCGTGCTTGATCTGCAGGGCGAAGAGACCTTTGACTGCGGCAATCGTTTGATGATTTACGCTTTGTTTCTCTAGTGCAATATCTCCATGCATGTGCTGTGGGGATTGAAGCGGAAAAATATAGTATTCACAGTTGGCAAATCAATTTTCAATCGAAGCAGTGACATAATGATTGGCGAGTTGATGCTGCAGTATGGCGGCGGCGATGCCAATGCTGGCACTTGCCAGGTGTCGAATGAAGATGCTGAACGGGTTCAACAAGAGCTGATTGATCAGATCACGCGATCGGCTGTCACCGTCTAGTTCTCCGCCGAGATTCATCGCTTAGGGAAGACGTCGAGTCGCAATCACCTGGCCTCGGCTGGGTGTTGCGGCTCGACTTTTTGGTGAGCGAGAATCTTTGGATTTCGGCAGGCGAATGAAGGGCAGCGGTGCAGCGTTGATGCTGTCGATGTTCAGCGAGAGAGTGTTTCGCGACGTGACAGCATGCGTTGCAATATCAGCAATCCGAGTATCGCGAACCCCAGGCTACTTGCAACGCGAACAAAGCCTGTTTCAAAGACGATGGTTGCCATTGATATGATCCCTGCGGTAAATACACAGACCAGCCAATCGATGTCGCGATTCCATGTGCCCCCAACAGCCAATCGCGCGGAAAAGAGCGTCCAAGCTGATGCGAAGCAGAAATTGACATAGACTCCCCAGGCGGCACGGATTCCTGTCACCCGCTCTGATTCCTGGGCTGTTGCCAGGAGTGCCTCGGTATGACTCCAGTGATAGGCAATCGCGTAACTGCCGAGGATATGTAGCCACATTGCCAGGCTACCAAGGAGCCATGACCACGCAAAAATACGTGCTGTTTTGTCGCCACCAATGATTCGAGCGGCTGCCCCGACAAACCAGGCAAGGGTCGAGACCCAGACGGGGATCAGTACGCCAAACAGTTGGTTCATTCAGTCACGCGTCATGGAACATGAACGATGCGATGCTTCAGAAGATCGCCCATTTCAGAATTTTAACGGAAGCCATAGTGAAGCCATAGT
>JARGNK010000155.1:15872-17007 GCA_029213145.1 Rubripirellula sp.
GAAGCCATAGTGAAGCCATAGTTTCGCTCAGTGAGTATCTGGTGAAATTATGCCTGGTCACAAAATGGATTCATTTTTCGGTCGTGCTTGGGCGGATGCCAGCTCGCAGCCTTTTCACTTCGCTCCCTAATTAGCACTGCTTTTCGTGTTGTGGATGGGCGTTCGACTGGCCGGATCGTGCGAGAGTTTCGAGGGTGGATTCATTGATCGCCGCGAACTTGGCAACCTTGTTCAAAGCGGGGATGTCTTGGGGTGTCTTGCGCTCCGCGTAAAGTCTAGTATGCCGGGCAAGACGCTACGCGAAACCGTGGGCGGGTGGGGATGCTTGGTGCGAAGTCCAATTCCGTTAATGCGAATGGCCGTTGATCACTCACTACAATTGGGGAACGTGTGGTTCGCATAAAGGCTTTGATTCAGCTTCCTCTCGAACGCGATCAGCGGTCGTATGAACCGCTTCATCCCGGCGATGCAGTTGGCGACAGCAGTGGTTCGTATTCCCATTCACGTGACGTGGAATGAACGTGAATACGCATTAACGTGGGATGGGAGTTTGTTTGTGGTTTCAAACACCGGCGTTGCAAAGTTGAGAATAAGCGGATGAAAGAGAGCACTCGTTGGATCGGGTTGGCCATTTTTATGATCGTTTGCCTTGGTGCAGGTGGGATCGGTGCCATTGCGACCACACCGGAAATCAAGGGCTGGTACCAAACGATCGAGAAACCGACTTGGAATCCGCCTAATGAGGTGTTCGGGCCTGTTTGGACGACCCTCTTTGTGATGATGTCGATTGCTGCGTGGCTGGTTTGGAAAAAGGGAGGAATAAAACCGGTTGCGATTCCACTTGCCTTGTTCTTCACTCAATTGGCACTCAACATTGGCTGGTCTTGGATCTTTTTTGGTAGTCATCAACCAGGTTTGGCTTTCGCCGAGATTCTGGTTCTTTGGCTCGCGATCGCGGGAACGATGGTCGCATTTCACAAGCATTCAAAACTTGCTTGCTGGTTGATGGCGCCTTATTTATCGTGGGTCAGCTTTGCCTCGCTGTTGAATTTTACGATCTGGCGATTGAACGCCGGCTGAAACGAACACGCGTTGTCAGCAGTTGCATGCTGAACTCGTGTGGCGTTTAAACTCA
>JARGNK010000156.1:0-2044 GCA_029213145.1 Rubripirellula sp.
CGGGTCGCCATCAACATGTATTGATTCGCGAGATTGTTTCGCGAAACTCCCGGATCATCCGTGGATATGACAAGCGGAACACCAAACCGCTGGTAGACAGTGATCGGGTGGGCAGCACCCTCGACGCCTAAAATGAACTGGTTACTTGTTAGGTTGATTTCAACCGCAATTTTCTTGCTGGCCATTTCAGGGAGCAGCGTGAGCGAATCGCGTTCATGCACGATATCGACACCGTGTCCAATTCGCTGTGCGCCGGCCACCCGCACGGCTTCGGTAATATGAAAGGACAGATTCTCAGGTCGCACCATTCCGAGTACGAGTTCACCTGCGTGCAAAGAAATCCGAACCTCTGGAAACTTCTGATGCAACAGATGAAACATCAGCATGTGTAGCCGATAATCTCGCAACGCGATGATGCCATTCTCGGGCCCAAGAATGTTCACACCAACAATCAAGTCGCTTTGGCTTGCCGCCGAAAACCCTGCATAAAGGGAGGCAAAAACGTTTGATGGTGGTGAGTCACGGTACGCATACGTCTGGTAACGCATCAGAAAGTCGTCGTCATCCATCCCTTGATGGTAAAGCTCGACGTCTTTCATAAGTTTACCAACAGCCTGCTTGAAACGAGGATCGGCATCCAACTTCTTTCTGCAATCCTCATAATGCGACAGGATAACTGATTTCTGTTCAGTGGCTCTCAGCTCAAACAGACCTCTGTCGAACGCAGGATCACTGTATTCGAAATCAACCGCTGCCAACATGATTTCGAGGTACTGAAGGTTTTCCTGCTTTGCCCGTCTTTTCAATTGGCGAAGCCCCGCAGGAATGTGCCGCGCCGCCAAGTCGACGAAGTAGCTAAACGTCTGAAAAAACTGCTCGTCAGGAGCCATCTCCTCATGAAAAAAACTGCGGAAATCTCGATCAGACCAACGCTGCAACAACTCACGATAGAGTGGATCCTCTTTTCTCAACTCCGCAACGGTAAGACTTTCAGGAGATTTCGAAGTCTCGATTTTCAGGCTCTCGCGATTGATCCAGTTTCCCTCTTTGGCGACCCAATCCAAAAAGGTTTCCGCATAGATCGCCCCTGAATAATGGAGATGCAGATCGCCACCCTTGGGCATCAGCGAGAAAAACTGATTCAACGCAGCCACGTTAGGCCCGGAACTGATGTCGAGACGAGACGTGATCTGGTCATAGTAATCGGAGGTAGCTTGCAAGCTACTTCTGCCATCGATGGCTTGACCTTGGCAAAGAAGTGAACCTGCGATCACAAGCATGAGCGTTAAAAGTGCTCGCGAGAAAACAATCATGGCAGAGATTTCCAAGTCGATAGAACGGTTAGCACCATGAGCCGCAAGCCCAACGGATTCGGTTATCGTGATCCACCTGTGAGATCAAGATACTCGGCCGCTTACTATAAGCTTCCAATGAACAGTTTCCAAGGATTCTAAAGCGAACCAACTCAGCCCAATCGCGGTGCTGCTGAAACCAGTGAAGCTTCCGCGATCGCTCTCACCGAAACGCCGCCAAGCTTCGACTCCTCGTCGGATCCAGCACGTTGCTTAACATGCAGGCCAAGTTCAAAGGTTGTCTCGATTTTGATCAACCCGAGTCGACGATCAAACTCACTCAGCAATCGTTGCTATGGATGCTAACCATTCCTGCCGAATCGATCAGTCGTCAACAACAGAAGGATATACATATCTCTCTCACCCCCAGCATGCCGACCCCAAAGAGAAGGCCGGCAAGAAACGAACGGGGATGACAAGGATCCACCGAGTGATCGCAGGTTCGGTCCTCATGCTCAGCAAGCGGAATGCTACCTGACGGCTACTCAACCAACTAAATTCGAACAATTCAATTCTGGCGACCGCCTTTCACACGAAAGGGTTGCAGGCAGTGCCCAGAGGGCAGTAAGCCCTCTGTCTAGCCAGCACGATTTTGACGCAATCGAGGGTAGCGTGCGGTCCCATGATTCCTCGCGGAAAGAGGCCGCCCTCAATCCTCGTCCCCTCAATCCTCGTCCCCTCAATCCTCGTCC
>JARGNK010000156.1:2144-16996 GCA_029213145.1 Rubripirellula sp.
AAGAGGCCGCCCTCAATCCTCGTCCCCTCAATCCTCGTCCCCTCAATCCTCGTCCTCGCCGGAGTCGACTTCCACTTCGATTCTCGGAATCTGGGCGGCATCCATCGCGTTCTCGAGGGATGGTAAGTCTTGCTCTAGCAGTTGTTTAATTTTGGATTCAATTTCTTCGAACTGTTTTTTCCCAATCTCGAATTGCTCGATCGCTGCCTTGGTTGGTCCGTGCGTCCCAGACAAGGTGCTGTACAACCCTCGACTGATACGTTGGTTGATGCCAGGTTTCGTCATCGCCCAGCGTTCATCTTTCAATTCATTCCCGTTCATTTGGCGTTCAAACATCTCCATTTGCTGCTTCAACTGTTGCGCCTGATCTAGCAACTGAGACGTGCCCTTGGGATTATTTTTGATCCGAGAAATCAAATCGGTGATTTCTTCTAGACGATCATCTAATCTGCGGTTCAGCGACTGTGAGCGATTGGCAACCAATCCCATTTCTTGCACTTGCTTGAGAATCAGCTTGCGATCCGGAAGTGGGATGGTGGGTGTCACAATATTTTCGAGTTCGAATTGGATCTCGTTGCCGATCGCGATTGATTCTGCGCCCTCACTTCGAAACGCCTGTGCTTTGTATTCCCCTGGAGCAACCAGTGGACCACCGCCACGGGAAAGGATTCCTTCGTATCGCATCCCCCACACTACTTTGTGCATGCCTTCGCTGATGGACAAATCGAGACGGGCAACCACCGTGCCCGCCGAATCGCTAATATCCAAATAGTGCCGGGGTGGAATCTCGTCTTGTTCCGCTTGCAGATCTTCAAAACTCGCAGTGGGCACATCGCCACCCGCCTTGCGGATCTTGGCCTCAATCTCCTTGCGTTGCGCGGCCTTACTCTTCCAGCCATCTTTTACGTGGTAGCGAATAACCGCACCATAATCGGGATTGTCAGCATTGTACAAACTGTCGCCCTGGTATCCCTTTCTGCCGCCTAGCATGTTCTCTTGCACGTACCAAAACGCTCTGCGAACCGGGAACAGATGCAGTTCTTCGGCGAGCGCTTCCTCTGTTGCGTGACGCAACAGGCTGTAATCATCCAGAACATAGAAGCTTCGACCAAACGAAGCGGCAACCAAGTCATTCTCGCGGGTCTGTATTTCGAGATCGCGGAAAGAGATGGTGGGGAGTCCACCGCCAAGCTTGAACCATTTTCCACCTGAATTTAGCGTCGCGTAAATCCCAAATTCGGTCGCGAGAAAAAACAGGTTCTTATCGACGTGGTCTTGGACGATACGCCAACAGATATGGTTCATTGGCAAATCGCTGACCATCAATTCCCAGGTGCGACCGCGGTCGGTGCTCTTGACGATGTAGGGACTGTAATCGCCGGTTTTATGATCGTCGAGGCAAGCGTAAACCGTATCGGGATCATGTAAATCTGCCTTGATGTCATTCACAAAAAAGTATTCGGGAACATCAAAGATTCGGTCAATCTTGCGCCAATCTTTTCCTCCATTTTCACTCACCTGAATCAACCCATCGTCCGTACCGACGTACAGTAAACCTTCCACTAATGGAGATTCGGCAATCGAGGTGATATTGCTGTGCTGACTCATTGCATAAAGGTCATACGGACCATCAATGCTGTGAACTCTTCCCATGGTTGGCAATTCGTAACGATTGCGATTGCGAGATAGATCGGGAGAGACCTTTTGCCAACTTTCCCCGCGGTCATCGCTGCGATGCAAGAACTGGGACGCAAAGTACAGTCGTTGGTTGTCGTGCGGGCTGATCAAAATGGGCGAGTCCCAGTTGAATCGATAGGATTCTTCCTCTGGCCCAGGTTGGGGTTGAATCATGACACTTTCCCCCGTGCGGCGATCGAATCGCCTTAAAAATCCTTGTTGCGATTCGGCATAGATGATATTGGGATCTTTGGGGTCGATCGCAGTGTCATGTCCATCACCTCCAATCGTAATTCGCCAATCACTATTTCGGATGCCCTGCGTGTTCCGTGTGCGCGACGGTCCGTATTGCGAATTGTTGTCCTGGGTGCCACCGGCAATGTTGTAAAACGGATAGTCGTAGTCGACCGCCACTTTGTAAAACTGGGTGAGGGGCAAGTTGGGGCAGAACAACCACGTTTGACAATAGTCGTAGGTTCGATAGACACCCCCATCACATCCCACCAACAAGAATTCCGGATCGGTTGGGTGAAACGCGACAGCATGGTTATCAACATGCTTGTAGCGGCCTTCGATATTTTCCCAAGTCTCACCATTATCTTCGCTACGCGTGAAATAGTTGTTGGCTTGGTAAAGCACACCGAAGCGATGGGGATCCGCCCACAATTCTTGGTAGTAATGAGGGCCTGTTCCTCCCGAAACGAAGTCATCGGTCTTGGTCCAACTGGCACCATGATCCTCGCTGCGCCAAAACCCGCCTTTACGTCCTGGCAATTCGATCGTCGCGTAGACAAAGTTATTTTTCTGTGGAGAAACTTGCAACGAGATTTTGCCTAGAGCGCCTCCTGGCAAACCGTTGCCTAGCTGCTTCCACGATTCGCCACCATCGATCGATTTGAAAATCCCAGATTCTGGGCCACAGTTGATAATGGCCCAGACGTTTCGATGCCGCTGATGGGTTGCTGCATATAAGACATCAGGATTTGTAGGATCGAAAACAACATCCGTGACGCCTGTATACGAAGCTTCATTGACTTCAGCAATTTTATCTTCGCTGAGGTTGCTTTCCTCCTGATCACCCAAATGGCCTGGCCCGAGAACCAACTTCCACGATTCTCCACCATCTGTCGATTTGAATAGACCACGTTGACCTCCTGGCGACCAAAGCGGACCCTGCGACGCCGCAAAGACAACATTACTGTCACGTGGATCAACCAGAACCTTGCTAATGTGCTCAGATTTTTCGAGTCCGCGGTGTTTCCATGATTCGCCAGAGTCATGGCTCACGTAAACTCCATCCCCGAACCCGATATGCCGTCCACCATTGTTTTCTCCGGTGCCCAACCAGACGGTGGTGTGCACGGATGGGTCGATGGAAACACAGCCCATGCTGTAGGACGGTTTATCGTCGAAGATTGGCTCAAAGGTTGTCCCGGCATTCGTCGTTTTCCACAGACCACCCGAGGCGACAGCGATGTACCAAGTGTTGGGTGCCACCGGATCAATGGCGACATCGCCGATCCGCCCCGACATAAACGCAGGACCAACGCTGCGAAACTTCAGCGCCCCAGCCAGTAGGCTCGTTTGGCGTTTCACTTCGCCGTCTGTTTGATCCTGGGGAGGATCCTGATCTTTGGGAGGATCCTGAGAGAAAACAACGGGAGCGAGAAGGCACACGAGGAGGCATGCGAATGGACGCGTTGCCAGGAAAGAACGAAGCATGCTGGAATCTCTTGAAAGTGGTTCTGCGTGTACAGGCCGATCGGGCTTGGCTGGCAGGGGATATTTGCCTGGACCTGTTTGCCTGGAGCCGTTTGCCTGAAGCTGTTTGCCTGGAGCCATGGGATTTCCTCCCAGTCGGCCAGTTTAGTCTACCTAAACGACTGCGAATTTCTGCGCAGCGACACATCTTTTAGCGTCGTCAAGCGGTTGGGGCCGTCCCGGTAATGGGAGCCGAAACGCCATTGCCAAGCCAAGTCGCCCGTAGAAATCCAAACAAGGTCAAAACGCGACGCTGGTTTTCACGAAACCATCACGATTGAACCAAGTCATTTATCACTGGGGATCCCTTGCCATCGCCTTAGCCTCGCTCACCCTGATGAGATCTGGAGTCGTGCCGCAGCTAGAAATTCTAGATGAATCCAACCAAAGACTCAGCCGGCACTGACATCACGCGAGATCATCAGCCGCACGTTGCTCGCTCGCTTGGATATCCGTGTTTTCATTCGACACGCGTGCCACACGGGGAAGCTTATCGAGCTGACCGAGCCGAACGCAGATAAAAGAAAAGATGTGTTCGGGAACGTTAACTTCGACACATGATTCCATACCACGGAACCCTGGCGATGAGTTTGCCTCACAAATTTTATAATGTTCACCATCGAAGAGAAGATCGATCCCCGCAATATCCAATCCTAGTAGGCGACTAGCTTCCGACGAAAGCCACTCGATCTCAGGCGTAAGTTCAAACATTTCAACCGAACCACCACGAGTGAAGTTTGCCTTGAACGATCCGTCGTTTGAACTCCTTTTCATGCAGGCAATCGCCTTTCCCCCGACAACCAGGACACGCAGGTCGCGTCCACGACTGGACGCAACAAACTCCTGAATGATGATGTTGACGTTACTCTTTGTGGCGTGCACTAGTTGCATCAAATCCTCAAAGTGCTCCCGGGATTCGCACAGGAACACCCCTGTGCCCTGCGAACCTGAGATGGTCTTCACAACGACTGGCAGACCAAGGTGCTTCTCAACGGATTCAACATCGACCGGAAACTTGGCAAGCATCGTTTTCGCGACGGGAAGATTACTCTGCGCGAGAATCTGATGGGTAAAGAGTTTGTCACGTACCGTCTCAATGCTCTGCGATGAGTTGAACGTCTGGACCCCCAAGCGTTCGAGGTGCCGAATAACTGCGAGCGCAAAATACGTCGTAGCGGCCCCCATCCGTGGCAAAAGAAAGTCCGGCAGTGAGACTTCTTTGCCATCAAGCAATACGCTCTGCCTGCCATCACGAGTGACAACCAAATCGATCTGCTCCGGCGATATCACGGTAAGCTCAATGCCACACTGATCCGCCACCTGCCTGAACCGGTTCAGTTCAAACGATTCAGCCCTGAGGATTTCGGAAGTCTCGTTGTATAGAACCCATCCGTTCATCTGCTCGCAACCTTCATATATTTTCGACCCAAATTCCATCGGCTATTTCGAGCCTCATCAGACTCACCTGGTTCCTAATTACACCATATATTTCAACAACTGGCGACGGCTGATATTGGGATTCGACCGCAGATCCAGGAGGCATTTGATTGAGCCCACCTTGACTGAATTGTTTGTACTTAATCGAAACCGGGCGCAGCAATATGCGGCGGTGCCTGCAATCAACACACGTGATTCCAGAGCGTGTGATAACTGCCCTGGCTCACATGCAACACAACAAACGATCGATTGCGGCCGACCTGGAGCGTTTGGCATGCTTTCGAAATCATTGACGGAACTCCGCGAGCGACTTATCGTTCTCGCTGGAACCCTAGAAGTGTAGCGTGCTCCATCCATCAACCTGACAAGCAAAAAGCTTTTGTTGCAAGACTCAGCAACGAACTCCTTTGATACATTCAAGCGATTGCAGAACTGGCTTCGCCCCGACTGTTTGTGTCTTGATCGACGGCACCACCCCACAAGGTGTTCCGAAAACGCATCATGGCTTCAGTCCTAATCATAGTACGGGAAGCGGTATCGTCACTTGGCGATTGTCAGGCAGGTCTTTTAGAGGTAAGTCTCATGATTCAAACCGACGGCGACGCGAAACAAGTAGTCGATCAAGAGGCGACCACCAAGCGGTTTCGTCAATTCGGTCTTGCAAGTCGAACTTTCATTTCGATCACTTGCGGTTTAACACTTGCATTTATGCTACTTGCATGGATTGATGTTGTAAAAAGCGATAAGCTGCGGCCGATTGCAGAGTCCCGCAGCCACTTTCGTCTGATGCTCACCCATTCCGCCGGAGCCGAAGATTTTCTTGTGAGCATTCCCGTGCCAAGCCCAACGCAACAGAATCATGATCAGTAGACTCAGTCGATTCACCGTGACACGCTTGTTTGCGGCACGCTTGTTTGCGGCGATCTTGTTTGCCGCGATCCTCGGACATGCGGTGGCCGCTGATGAGAAAACCACTTGGGATGAGAGCACAGGCTATCAGACTCTGATCGCTGAAACCCATCAGGCATCGGTGATGGCCCGAGAGCTTGCCTTGCGCAAAACCATTGCCAGAAATTCGGCGTGGCCTTCCGGGGCGTGGGGCGAAACGCTTTGGTCGCTCGCAGCCCTGCAACTGAACGAGAAGGTAGATCTTGCCAATGCGCGTTTGCTCAAGCGGGCGAAGGATTACATTGCCCTGAATCGTGCTGACGCGGAAACATCCGACTTCAAGCCCGAGGAAGCGACGGAAACGCCGTGGGCCTATTTTGCCCTCACCGACTATGTACGCATCCTTTACCTGTTCCACTCTCACAGCCCCCATTCACCGGGTCGCTTGAAACCGGACACAGAAGCCGCCATGAAGGAGGCCCTATGGTGGTGGGTAAAGGCGGATAGCAAACTCGCACTCACCTCCCCCGAACACCTGATGGTTCTGCTCGGCACCGAGAACCACGACCTGATTCGGCGGCCCAACCACTACCTAGTGGCATCGCTCCTGATGGACGATCCGGCATTCCGCGACCGACGTTTCGATGACGGACATACTGCCGCAGAGCACGCGGCAGCCTATCAGGCGTTCTTCCGAGAGTGGCCCCGCCAACGAGCGATGACCGGTTTGTGGATCGAGATGGGGTCGAATACCTACCAAAAGTACTCCTGGCCAGCGCTGTTTAACATGCACGAGTTGGCACCCGATCCCGTAGTGCGGAAACAATTCGGATTATTGTTGGACCTGTCATTCATTGAAGAAGCGCAAATCTCAGTCCGTGGTCGACGAGGAGGCGGACGTAGCCGAGCCGCCAATGGCAGTAACAGTTTCGAATCCTATAAGAACTTGCTCTACGCCCACGCTGACCAGCCAGCCGGATCGAGTCATTCCAGAGTCATCGAAACCAGCCAATACCAACTACCAGCTGCCGCCATTCTGTTGGACCAAGGCCTCTTCCCGGCAGCCAAACCTTTTTCCATTCGCAACCGCGTGCCCGGTGAACTCGAAACTCGCGGAGAGGATGGCAAGCCCCAACGGATCGCTTCCGCTTCCCGCCTGGTCAACTACGCCTGGCGTACGCCACATTACTTGTTGGGAAGCACCTTACAGAATCCGAGGCTCGAGTATGCCGGGATCTCAAGACAGAAACGCTGGTGCGGCCTGCTTTTCGACGACCCGACAACAGCGACTGTCGAGTTGATCGGTGTCCTGATCGAACAAACGCGGGGCGGACGGCCGCAGCATTCTTTCTGGAGTGTGCAGCACGAGAACGTACTTCTTCTCCAACGCATTGCCAGGAGAAAGGAAAGAGGCTCCTATAGCACGGGAGAAATCCGCATCCAGTTCGACGTGCCCGGACTTGAAATCCTCGACAAACAGGGCTGGATTCTTGTGAGCAACGGCAAATCTTTTGCCGGCGTGAAGTTCATTGATGGAGGACACCGATGGGACGAGACCCGGAGTATTGCCTCCCCGGCGCAGTTCAACGGTCCCGGCGATACCAATCGCATCCTGCTTCACGCTGGTGATATTTCCATCCACGGGTCATTTGCCCATTTCCAAACCAGGCTGCTCGGCAATCCACTGAAGGTCACGCCAAAAATGGTGGACTACCGCTTCGGAGAAGAGCGTGAGCGTATCGAGATGTTCCGCTACAATCCAGCCGAAGCCGCGGCATTCAAGCTTCCGCGTATCAACGGCAGCCCGATCGATCTAACTCCCACAGCGGTCTTTCAGAGTCCCTATCTCAACAGCGATTCCCAAAGCGATCGTGTCACCGTCACGGTGGGACCCATCCGCAGGGTTATGCGTTTCGCGAGTCGCCAATGAACCGGGCTTTCAGGTTTCCCATGAAGCATCGAACCCGACGCCGTAAGAACTTGTGAAACTCAGCCAAGCCAGACACCCGGTGATGACTTGGACGTTAGCCGATGCCCACCGGTCAGTCTCCGTGGAACTGACGGATACAACAGCGTCGACAATGCTTCTGCGATTCTTTTCGCCCGAACGATGAGAAGTCTCGCTCACGATGAGAAGTCTCGCTCGCTCGTTCATCGAATCGGCAACGCATTTGTTCATTTCAGCCGACCCCAATGCCCCAGCAGATTGGTCCAAACTCTCGAGGCGCCGAGAAAGCTGGTGAAAGGCGCTCACACTTGCCTTTTCCCCAATCCAAAATTCCATCTTGATTCACGCCGGCAATCGGATCCGCAACTTGCGTGACGCAAGCTCCCAGCGTCTCGGCTCGTGATACGCACGATGCCTATCCCACGTTTGTAAAATGCAAAAGCACTCGACGAGGTGTTGGTGCAGAGTTCTTTCCTGTGACAGACGCACGCGAATGCCAAAGGTTCCGACCCCGTATCAGATAACCAAGCAGTATCAGATAACCCAGCAGTATCAGATAACCCAGCATCAGGGTTTCCTGAGGAGGGGGTTTCCTGAGAAGGGGGGCCGGCCGGGAATCGAACCAGGGTAGCCATGTACTCCACTCCGGCAGTCGAATGTGTATGGTTGAGACAGGTTTGCAAGCCTGCCGATTGGTTGTGATACAAAACGCGATCGACGAAGTTGTGACCAGAGGGTATTACGGTGCTCTACCAACTGAGCTACGGCCCTGCTTTTGAAAAACAGTGGGGCCGGTGGGACTCGAACCCACGACACCCGGCTCCTGAAGCATGTACTCCGAATCGGCAGTCGATCGTGTGCGCTTATTCTATTTCTGTTTCTTCTTTAAGTCCTTGCGAATCCGTTTCCACACGGCGTGGCCAGTGTCCGGATCGAGTCGAACGAGTTGGTTCTGGCGAGTATCAAAAATTTTCGTCCCGCGTCTTGGTCGCTTTGTATAAACGAACGGCAGGCATACGGCGACGACCTTGTAGGGCTGACCCGCGTCACTCGGCTTGTAAAGGATCCGAACCAATTCATCGGCCGGCAATGCGCCGCCTGAGCAGTTCCATAAGTAGGAGGGCAGTTCGACGCTTTCGTTCAGGACAGTGACGTAATCTCCCGGGTGAATGTCCTCCCCGGCGATCCGTGCTGCGACGGTCGTCGAGGATTTAGTTTCAGTTGTGGCGGTCATGGTTTACCAATGCTTTCCAAAGAATGAGTTGTGTGTGGGCAATGAATCTTCGTGCGACGAGCGGTTACTCGACGCCGGTGGGCGTAATCACGAAGAAATTCAATTGCACACACACGGTTCACTCTCTGGTAGCAATGTAAAAAACGGCTGACGAAATTGGTGAATCAGAGAAAACGTTCCCCCAATTGAACGACGAGATTGGCAAAGCCGCTCTCGGTGGGAATCGAACCCACTTCGTCCGAGTTGCAGTCGGATGCCTAGCCGTCTGGCTCTAGCGTCTTGTTGCTCGCGATCCCGCGTAGTGCAGGACCACGAGCGGTGTTTCAGTCTTTCTCTCTAAAAGTAGTCATCGCGATTGGAGCCATCAAAGGCGTCCCGATCGCATGCAACACTTTTTGAATCGCAATCGACTGCCGCATGGACAGGGATCATTGCGTCCAAGCTTTTCTTCGAGTTGTTTGTCGCCATGAACGACTCGCACGCCCCGTTTGACTTGCGTTTCCGATGGGAAACCGCGTCGTCGTTTACTCATCGGCTCGAATGGAGTGGCTTGCGTCGTGTTCGCGTTCGTATCGCATTGGTCTTCTCCATTTTGAAAGGCAATTCAGTAAAAAGTGCTCTCGCCAGGAATCGAACCTGGTCTTCGACCTTCGCAGAGTCGCGTGCTTTCCGGCACACTCCGAGAACGTTTTTGACAGTGGCCTCTTGGCGAAGCCGAGTAACCCGCCCAGGAATCGAACCTGGCCCGACAGTTTCGAATACTGCCATGCGATCCAGCACACCCGCGAGTCATGTTGATTGTTAGTTAGTCACAAAAGCCGTCACCTGGGTTCGCACCAACCTGTTCGAGACGCGAAAGTGATGCAGCCAATCGCGGTGCCTTACCACATCGAGTCATGTCGGCATGGCTTGTCGCGTCAGTAGCCCGACCAGGAATCGAACCCGGAACTTCTGGTTAGAAGCCAGAGATGATATCCGTTTCACCATCGAGCCGTTTTGCAAACAAGCGGAAGGCAAGGGAGTCGAACCCTCATGACCGATCAAGGTCGCACGGTGTAGCAAACCGGCCCGGCAAGCCGTATCCGGCTACCTTCCGAAATCGTTGAGTGGGCCGCAAGGGAATCGAACCCTTCTACCGATCTTGCAAGGATCCGTCGCCCTCTTGGAACATGCCAGTTCATTTGTTTTGCCGTTCATTTGTTTTGCCGTTCATTTGTTTTGGTTAAGAGGTCCGTCCGGGAATTGACCCCGGTCTTCGTCCCTACCACAGACGCGTGCTGCCGCAACACTTACAGACCTTGTTGTGTCAGTGATCACGGATGGAATCGAACCATCGGTCTCCTGCTTGTCACGCAGGCGTCTTAGCCGCTGGACCACGCGATCGTTTTACTGGAAGTACTCGAGACAGGAATCGAACCTGCAAAATCGATTTCGAAAACCTCTCATGCTTGCCGCTTTGCCTGTTTACGGACTCGACCGGCTTAAAATGAATTAAGTAGCGGATCCGGGGGTCGCACCCGGCGGTCCTGGCTTATGAGGCCTGGCTGAGCACCGGCCCATCCGCATCGTTGGCTTATCCAAGTCGTTGGCTTTTCCAAGTCGTTGGCTTTTCCAAGTTGCTGCTCGGACGAAGTTGCAGGTCTCGGTATCGAGCCGAGCAGACCGACCTTATGAAAGTCAGTTGGACACCTGTCGCACCTGCAGGATTAAAACAGGCAAGGCGAAAGCGAAAACCGCGCGTCGCCCATTTCCCGGTTGCGGTGAACGACATATTGAATGCCGATTCCCTATCGGTTCTACCACTTGCCTGTTTGAATCTAAGTACTGCGGGAGGGAGTCGAACCCTCAAACACGAACGTTTGAAATTCGCCGCTTTTCCAGTTTGCGTACCACAGCATGTTGCCAGAGTACTGAGGGCGGGAGTCGAACCCGCAAGCACTTGTTCCTAAGACAAGCGGCTCACCGTTGGCCTACCTCAGCGTTTGTCGAGAGTGGAGCACCGGGGAATCGAACCCCGATTTCCTGCTTGCAAAACAGACGTCTTCCCGTTGGACGAGCGCCCCATGTTGTTTTTTCGTTGCAGTGCCCAGAGCAGGAATCGAACCTACAAACATCCGGGTTTAAGCCGGACCGCTCTACCGATTGGCGTATCTAGGCGTTACGTGAACAAGAACCTATCCGGAAACCCATTCGATCATGGATAAGCGGGAAGTATCGTAGCGGAATTCGTCAAGAATTTCGGCGGTTTCCGGTGAGGGCCGAAAGCCTCCTCGGCTTCCGCTACGAGTTTTCGGATAGGCTCTTAGTAGTCCCGGATGGAATCGAACCATCGTTTCCTGCGTGTAAAACAGGTGTCTTCGCCGTTGGACCACAGGACTCTGGAAGTTGGAAGGCGGAAGCTTGAAATGCGTCACCTTACATTGATGCCATGAAACGTGATTTACCTGATCGAACCTTTCCGTTTTCCGAGCGAATCGTGCGGCTCTGTTTTGCGTCGGAGAGCGAGAGCACTGCTTGTTGGCCAAGCCAGAGATCGTTGCTTCTTCCCGTCTCGAACCACTCACTGCAGAAACCAACGAGCTCATCGCAATCTTGACATCAATCTGCAAGAAGAACCGATAAGCACACCTCAAACTCCAAACGCCAAACTTCAAAGCACGTCCCCAAGGATTTGAACCCTGACCAACTGGTTTGGAATCAGCAGTGCTACCGTTACACCAGAAACGTGTGAAACCTTTTAAAGTTGGAACGTGAGGAATCGCACCTTTCGCCGGCTACCACATAATTCAAGGCAGAAAGAGTTTCGAAAACCGTTCCGCGCTGAAACGGTCGCATGGATCGTCCATCAAGGCGGAAGCCGTGGGACTCGAACCTACAACGGTGATTAGCCGCAGCTGTTTTCAAGACAGTGTCCTCATCCGGCCGGGTGACTTCCGTAACGTGTCATTAAACGCAGTGACGTGAGCGGGAATCGAACCCGCGGACTCCTGGATGAAAACCAGGCAATTCTGCCATCAGAATCTACCACGCCGTTTTGATTGGCCAGTTTTGTTGCTGGCCGAGTACCGCATAGGAGTTTCGATCTCCTTCCTGCTGCCTGAGAAGCAGCCGACCTAGCCAGTAGTCGAATGCGGCACATTTCAAAGCGATGGCAACGCGAGTCGAACCCCCGAACACCTTAAAGCCTGCAACTTGATAGACAATCAAGCTTCCTTCCCAGAGGAACTTGCCACCGAAAATGTTCGCGAGGTGACTAACCGGAATTGAACCGGCGACAAACTCATTCACAGTGAGTCTCTGGAAACCAACACCAGATCTAGCCACAGTCGGGTATCAGTGAGTCGCACACTGTCCATGCGTGGTCCCAAACCACACCGCTTACTCCAAGCTATACCCGAAAAACACCACAGCACCGGAGATCTGGAATCGAACCAATGGACTCGCTGTTCAATGATTACAGGGCAGAGCGAGGTGCAGCGACCAACAACTGCTACTCCGGCGTCATCTAAACTTGTAAAGCACTCCGTCCGGGAATTGAACCCGACCTGCGAGCTTCAAAGGCTCGCGTCGCGACGACGCGCCGGAGAGATTTTTCAAAACAAAAGAGTGTCCTGTTGGAGTCGAACCCACCTAGCCGGATTGGAAGTCCGGAACCTTTGCCGCTCGGCCAAGGACACGAAAAGAAGTTTGAAGAGAGAGGGGTGAAGTGTGAAAGCTTCAAACCATCAGCTTCTTGCTCCAAACTTCCGAAAAGCTCCGGCGGAAGGACTCGAACCTTCACTCGTCTCCTTAACAGGGAGCCGCCTTACCATTGGGCCACACCGGATTTTGTAAAGCGCCCAGTGGGAGTCGAACCCACACTTCCGCCATGGCAAGGCAGCAGGCTACCGCTACATCATGGGCGCAAAATTGCATCACAACCAAATTGTCAAAAATCACGGATGCACAAGGCATCCAAGAGCACCGAGCCGGAATCGAACCCGCATCACCTCGTTACGACGGAGGAGTCTTGCCGTTAGACCATCAGTGCTTGTTTTTTGTTTCAGTGGGACCGGTGAGAATCGAACTCACATGGTTCGGTTTAAGAGACCGATGCATTTCCTTGTCTGCCACAATCCCAAATGTTCTTGTCGTCGTCATTTCTATTAAGTCGGCGCGGCGGGAATTGAACCCGCGACCGTCGCCTTATAAGGACGCCGCTCTCACCCCTGAGCTACACGCCGATGCGTAGCAAGTGGGGCCGGAGAGATTCGAACTCTCGCCGAACGGATTAAAAGTCCGTCATGCTGCCAGTTACACCACAACCCCATGAATCGATTAGGGGTATGCGTTTCAATCGCTGAAGCATGTTTCGTTTTCCTTTGCGTCTTTGTCATTAGTGGTAGCCCTGGGAATTGAACTCAGCGCAACTCGGTTATCAGCCGTGCTTGGGCGACCAGCCCTCGACTACCCTGTTGTTTCTATCCAAGCCGAACACCGCGGAGTTGGGCTGCCTGCCGCGGATTTGAACTGCATGTGGCGGAGCGTTCCACACCGGAAAATTCGTCTCCCACGCCCAAAGCAGGCGTGCTTCCATCGACACCGGTATCTGATGTTGTGTTTATCTTCACAGCAAATGTTTCCGTCGGCGCATATCTTCTTTGTCAGTGGACTGGGAGGCGCTCGAATCCTCGTCTGCGGTTCTTCAGACCGCCGCTAGACCGTCTCAGCTACCAGCCCGTTTCATTGGGGGTGGGGAATAAAAAAAGGCCCGAGTCTGCGTGACCCTGTGAGGTCAGCAAACTCGGGCCTTGATGAAAGGCGCTTCGAGAAAAGCAGACGTCACATACGCAAACGATACGCGGGGGCATTATCATTCGGCGGTGTGGTGCCGAAGAGATTGCCTTCGCATATTTGTTCGAGTCGACTCGGTTGGAATTTCGATAACATGGAACTTTCTGCTCGCTTGTGAGGCGTTTTGAATGGTCGTGTTCAGAGGTTAAGACGCCAAACCTGCATAAGGGTTCGCGAAAAAAATCGCTTGAACACAACTACGATGCGCGAAGTCGCGATTCTATTCCCCTGAACCCAATTTTTTGAACGCAATTTTTTTCTGGACGTACTCTCAACATCGAGCAACATCCGCATTTTTTATTCCAGTATTGCCTGATCACCACCCCAAAAGTGCATGCGGAAACGGTGTGCATGCGAGGTCAACCGCATGGGGGAACTAAGTGCATGCGAGAACTAAGTGCGTGCGGGAACTAAGTGTTAAATCGTCCAACCGACGGAATGCCCTAAACGCCTCTTCTTCTCAAATTCGCTGCCCGAGTTCGCGACTTCGGTCGTGGACATCTTCTGCAAATGTACGAAACGCGAATCTGTTTCGACTTTCCCAACTGCCTTGCGGTGCGTTTGAAGCGAAGACGCTTCGGTGCTGCTGACGTGCCCGTCCAATGAGGCTTCAAAGTTCAGGCGAGTCGAAATCAAATTGCATGTTTGCGGCGAATGCATCACGCCGGCTCCCTGGGTGCTGGCAATATAGGCGACCAGATTGCTGAGTTCTTTGCTGGTATTGCCCAGTCACCAACTCACCGCGAGTCGCTTATCAGATCGCTCCCCCCACATGAAAGCCGGCGTACGACATGCTCCTCAAGTTCGGGCCGTTCATAGCGTGAGTCGGGTAAGGCCGATTGCAATCCAACCTCGATGGGCTGATCGTCAGCACCGCTCACAGCTTTTTTTCAACCACATCCCGTATGCCTTGCGGCGTAAAAGGAAATGCGAGGAAGCCTACCGCCCCCTCCTTTAATTTCTAAAATTCGATTTTGCTCCGGTCGATCGGCAGACCTCCCCAAGATACTCCCTTGAGTTAATTTTCTGTTTTCTCAACGCGTTGAGAACGCTGGAATGCAAGAGTCGTGTTTT
>JARGNK010000157.1:0-4943 GCA_029213145.1 Rubripirellula sp.
GCGCTTTCACAATCACTGCGAGCCGATTTTAGGCGCATTCAATTCACGCCCGATTTAATGCCGGGAGATATCACGGGAACCGAGATTATTCAGGAAGACCCTGAAACCGGACGTCGAAATTTCATTTTCGAACGCGGGCCCGTGTTCACGCAAATGCTGTTGGCTGATGAAATCAATCGGACACCACCAAAAACCCAAGCTGCACTCCTTGAGGCAATGCAGGAGCATGCGGTAACGGCAGCCGGGAAAACCTATCGCTTGGATGAACCCTTTTTCGTCCTCGCGACTCAGAACCCAATCGAACAGGAAGGGACTTATCCGCTTCCGGAGGCACAGCGTGACCGATTCCTTTTTCACGTTGTCGTGGACTACCCAACGCGTGATCAGGAAGGTGAAATTGTTGACCGCACTACATCGACATTCAATTCCGCCATTGAGCCAGTCGTCAAAGGCTCCGAAATCATTCAGTTTCAGCGCACCGTTCGACGAGTACCGCTGCCACCGCATGTCAAAGACTGGGTACTCGATGCGGTTCGATCAATCCGCCCACGGGACGAGAACGCCAAGCCATGGGCGACGGATCTGATTGAATGGGGACCGGGGCCGCGTGCAAGTCAGCAGTTAGTCCTGGCATCAAAAGCTCGCGCTCTCCTGTACGGTCGGTCGCATGTCACGATTGATGATGTGCAGACGCTCGCCTATCCCGTTTTACGACACCGAATCGTACCGACCTTTGCAGCTGAAGCGGATGGCATCACCGTTGAAGATATTATCTCGAAGTTGATCCAAGAACAGGACGTTGGAAAAGCGAAGGTCATGTAAGCGAACCGTGGTCGGCGAAAATTGGCCGGGCGATGCCCTGCTCGCTCGACTCTCGCTGACGATTACCGCTCACCCACTGTCCTAGCAAACAGTGGGAATGTGCAAGGAGCCTAACTGGCTTAAAAGGACGGGTGCAGACGTCGAATTCGGCCAGGCTATTGGGAACGGACGAATGTCTTCGCCGCCCCAGCACTCCACGAAGATTCACCCGCAACGTGGGCTCGAATGACGAGTGGTCCCCTGAATTCTTCAGGCACCGCGACATCGAATTCGAATTGCTTGCCGGCTGCAACGGATTGATTGACAGTAGCAACCGTGGTGTCATTCGGATCGCCGTCGATGGTGGCACCGAGAGGATAATCTAAGGTCACTCGTAACTCGCCCGCAATCGGGGTTTGCAATGAGAAACGAATCGGCTCGCCGGCGGGTGAGCCGGTTGGGACTGTAATCTCTAATGGTTGTGGATGGTTCAGCCGTAGCGTTGGATCGCCCAACAAGTTGTAGAGCAGCATGTGTTCCCGACGCTCGGTTTTTAGGGAAGAGCCACTGGGGTTAATGATCGTGGCCAACGCATCAATCATCACGCGCGTGGTTGAGTTATCCGAGGGCAGGTCGCTCTGCATCTGGTTCAAGGCGCTCAGCCAGGCGTCGCCAAGACGTGGCAGCTGCTGTTGGAAAACCCCCTTAATCAACCCAACGGCCGCCGTGCTGTTGCCGTACGGCATCGTAACGCGACTTCCCGCTAAAACAGCGATTGGACCACCATCACAGAGGATCATTTCTTCTGCCAGCGAATCTTCGCGCGCGTCCATCGCTCCAGTGTAACAAGCGAGCATCACGGCGATGGGAGATTCGCCGGCCGGGCGGTTGAGTTGTTGTACAGTTTGCTGATCTAAAACCGGTTGCCCGGAGATCGTATTGGGAACACGATCCAGGGCAGTCACCCGTCCATGCCCTGCATAAACCCAGAATCGGGCTCCTCGTTGATACCGATTGAGCACTGCGTCGGTAAAATTCGCCTCCTGTGGAAAAAACGGATGACCGGGACTAGCGTAGACAACAGAGGTTCGCGTCTCTGGTGGAAGGACGCCGGTGACAATCGATCGTGTCACGGACTCGATCGCTCGGTCGGCGACCATGCCGAAACCGCCAACCCCGCCAATCAATTGGATTTGACCGCGCCAAGGACCGAAATCACGACTCGATTCACGAGCTGCAATGCGACGGATCAAGGCTTTTAATTGATCCGGGTGATCAACCGGCAATCGGCCCACGACAGCGTCAGGAATGTTATCTAGATCAAAGTCACCAAATAACATGTCACTGGAAAGAACGGCCGTTGAGCCCTGCTTTCCCGTGACAGTTGTGGGAGAATACAAAATAGGTGTTTGGCAAAATTCGTCGCACCGCGTGCCAATCACCGGTGCATCACCCACCAACATGACATAGCGAGTCTTGTTAGTCGCATCCTGTCGAATCGAGCTGCGGAGTGTTTCAGCATCGGAATTTGACGCGACGACACCAACCTGCAACCCCTCGGATTGGCGGCGTTTGATCCAGGGCTCCAATGCAACACGAAAACGACTTGGACAAACCACAATGACATCAGCCGCTTTTGTGGAAGCGACATCCGTATGGAATACCGAGCAAGCCAGGACAATCAGAAGTGACCAACGTGTCATTCAAAACCTATTCGTATTTCCGCTAGAATCGGGCAGGGCCCAAAAACGCAAATCAAACCCCGACCAGCATCGGTGTTTCACGAGACGCCGACCAGTTATCAGCGAATTGAGTGGTTCGTATCCACCCCAATTCGCTCGGCCCACCGGTTCTGACCCGTTCTTGGAAATAGACGATCGTATTGATAAATCATCGCAGCAAGCCGCAAATCGCGATCACAGTCGGTGATGTAGCCGGGATTGGTCCCGAATTGGCAATCCACTGCGCACTCCAACTACCCGTTCTGCGACGCTGTAAACCAATATTATATGGTCCCAGGGGGGCTTTGGCTCGAATCGCTGAGATTCGAGGATTCGATTTTGGCCAAATAGAATTTCGTGATACCGGGACTTGCCCGCCCGCAGAAATCAAGCGGGGACGTTTTGATGATGTGACGGGGCGAGCATCATTTGAGGCGGTAGAGCGGGCCATTGAGGATGCGAAATCTGGTGCGGTCGCGGCAATTGTGACCGGCCCGATCCAAAAAGAGGCTTGGCACTTGGCCGGAATCTCCTTTCCAGGGCACACAGAATTGTTGGCTGACCGGCTGGGCGTGGCTGATTTTTGCATGATGCTCACCAGCCCGCAGATTTCTTGCGTGTTGGCGACCGTCCACATTCCGCTAGCTCGGGTAGCGAGCGAATTGACGGTAGAAAAGGTGCTGAGGGCGATCCGGCTCGGGGCCGACGCGGTTAAGAAACGAGCTAACGGGCGACCGAGGGTGACCGTTTGCGGATTGAACCCTCATGCTGGTGAAAATGGCTTGCTTAGCCTCGGTGAAGAGGCAAATTTGATCGAACCGGCGATTGAAATTTCTCGTCGAGAAGGAATTGAGGTGGTAGGTCCCCTCTCGCCCGACACCGCGTTCACGCCCGCTGGCCGTAAAGCAACCGACGTGTTCGTCTGCATGTATCATGATCAAGGATTGATTCCCCTCAAGGCCTTGGCCTTTGACGAAGCCGTCAACGTAACCCTCGGCTTGCCGATTGTGCGAACCAGCGTTGACCACGGCACTGCGATGGATTTGGCTTGGCAAGGGAAAGCCAACCCAGCCAGTATGTTGGCAGCGATTGAAATGGCGGTCGAATTAGCCGATGAATGAGGTCAACAGTGAGCCGACTGATGTAAGCTCCGGAGGCGAACCGCACAGACGCGCTCGGTGGCACGCGATTGCTGAGTTCGTGCTGTTGATGTTGCTGATCTTTGCCTACGCCGGCGATGCCGCACCAATGGTGAACGAAGCACATTACCTCGTGAAAGCGAAAAGCTTTTGGGATCCGGGTTGGTGTGCCAACGACCTGTTTGTTGGGTCCGCCAAAGCTCATACGAGCTTCTACGGTATCTTCGGATGGCCGACGCGATTCGTTTCACTCTCCGCAACCGCATGGATTGGAAGATTGGTGGCGTGGTCGCTACTGGCGCTCGGCTTGCAGCGTTTGTGCTGGACGGTGTTTGGCCGCGGTTGGCTAAGTTTGATTGTCGCTCTGCTGTGGATTGCCGGAGTTGAATACGGCAACTTAGCGGGCGAATGGGTGGTCGGTGGGATCGAAGCGAAAGTGCCCGCCTACGGGTTGATCCTGTTCGCGATGGCCGACATGTGCATTCGCCGCTGGAATCGCGTCTGGCTGTGGCTCGGCGCTGCCTCTGCATTACACGTGCTCAGTGGTGGTTGGTCGGTGATCGCAGCCATCGTGTCTTGGACCGTTACCGAGCGGAAGCGGAAAGATCGAGTGCCCCTTATCTCAGGATGGCTATTTGCCGGTGGTGTGATTTCTTTATTCGGATTGGTTCCCGCCGTGGCATTGACACTGGGAACCTCCGCCGAAGCGTCGACTGCCGCAGCACGAATCTACAGCTATTACCGCATCAGGCATCATTTGTTGCCGGCTGATTTTTTACCGCATTGGTATCTGAGACACGGGATACTCATCTTGGCGACATGCATTCTTGGCAGACGATATGTACCCATGGAAAATCGCTTGCAGCCTCTGGCAGGCTTCACATTAGGGGCAGTCGGAATTGCTGGAATCGGAATGGTTGTCGGCTTGTTGCCAGCCTTTGCCCCCGACCTTGCGGCAAAACTTTTGCGGTATTATTGGTTTCGCCTAACTGACGCCATTGTTCCCTTAATGTTTGCGATGTTGATCGCCGCGCTGCTCATCGACAACGCTCGAAATTGGTCGCGGATTGGCTTAGCTTGTTGTGCGCTGGCACTGGTGTTGGTGAGCGTTTCCACATTCGAACGGATGCAGCGTGGTGTTCCCCCATCAGTCAGCAACGTATTACTGGGACGCGATGCAGGGGCTTCGCGACAGACCCAGCTTCAGGTCATGAAAGATTGGTTGGCCGTTTGTCGTTGGGCGAGACTTTCGTCGCCACAGGATGCCGTTTTCTTAACGCCG
>JARGNK010000157.1:4953-10396 GCA_029213145.1 Rubripirellula sp.
GTCATCAACAGACATTCAAGTGGTATGCCCACCGCGCTGAAGTCGTTAATTGGAAAGACGTTCCGCAGGATGCGGCGAGTTTGGGGGAGTGGAATCGGCGTTTTTTAGAAATTTATCCGCAACGCCTTGGCTTTGTGCGGGTGACAATTCAATACGACAAACTTCGTGAATATCGTCGAGAATACGGTGCCCGAATGATGATTGTCGATCGCCGCGTGACCGGTCAAAACCTACCGCTGGTACGCCTCTACCCCACCAATGGAGAGGTCAACGCGACGTACGCGGTGTACGAGTTGCCGCAAGATTGACGAGGTAAATCAATCCACATTTCCGTGCAGTTGCGGCACACTGTGCCATGGAAGCACATTCGAGCAGACGTTGATCTCGATTCCTATCGGTTTGAACGTTTCGGCATCCCAATTGCTCACACCACTGCATGTCCGGGGGACTCAAGTAACCAATGTGGGGACTTGCTCGTCTTGCTGAAGTCGAAATGAGAAGCTGAAATGCATCAGGATGTCACGACACGCTACATGGGCTTGCCGCTGCGTTCACCGATTCTGGTCGGTGCTTGCCCATTAACGCTGAAGCCGGAAATGGTTCGCGAGGTGGCGATTGCCGGTGCTGGGGCCGCGGTGATGCCGTCATTGATGGAGGAGCAGGTAATACGCTGGCTCTCTAGACGACGAAGCGACACGCAGGATCATCCTCCTGAGGCCGAACTATGGCAAAGCGAAAACGCTTACAACGGTGGTGTTGAATCATGCCTAAAGACGATTCCGCGACTGAAGCGGCAGTGTGGGATACCAATCATTGCAAGTCTGAATGGTGGACAAGACGGTGACTGGCTTTCAGTCGCCGGCGAATTGGAACTGGCGGGTGTCGATGCGATTGAATTGATCATCAACGCCAATACATCTGATCCAACTTGCACCGCCGAACAAGCCGAGCGTCCTTTACTGGATGCGGTCCGAAGGGTGACCCAGATGGTGTCAGTTCCGGTGGCCGTGAAGCTGTTACCGTTCTATTCGACACTGCCAAATTTGGTCTTCCGGCTGAGCGAAGCCGGCGCGAGGGGGATCGTACTGTTCGGGCGGGAACCGATTTGGGAAATATCCGATGGTGATTTGGTACCCGCGCTGCATTGGCAGCTCAGCAGCCCCGGTTTATTGCAAACAACCCTATCTGGATTGATACGGGTTCGTGGCAGCGATCCAAGCTTGTCGATTGCTGCCAGCGGCGGCATTGCGACCACTTTGGATGTCGTTCATGCGGTGATCGGTGGTGCTGACGTCACAATGTTGACTTCAGAGGTTTACCGAAGCGGACCGGACGTGATTGCCCATCTGGTCGAGGGACTATCGGGTTATTTGCAGCGAAACGGGTTTGATTCCTACCGCGATTTACTTGCCAGCCGACAAAAGCAAACCCCGAAGCAAGACCGGCGGGCAAAAATGAAAACAATGTTGGCGCCTCCCGAGCCCGGTGATCCAGTCGACGCAAAACCACCGCATGGTGATCGCTGGGGTCACCTGACCACTCCAACCCCGTGACGGTCCCGCTCGCGGCGACGACGCGTCTGTTTCATCATTGGATTGCCCAGCGAATGTGATCAACTTGCTAAGGTCGATCAACCAGCTAATCTTGCTCAACGGTGAAAACGGGGCTCCAAGATCCTCTCAGCTAGACCAGCTCCACAAGCATCCGGCAGTCAACAGTGCACGGTGAATCATCCAGAGCTTGGCGATTTAGAATGGCAGGATTTTATTGATCGCTGCTGTGATCGGGCTGTTGGCATTGGGTCCGCGATTGACGTTGATGTCTTCTGGCACGTTCTGCCGAAGCTCATTCTCTTCATCACTCTTACCGTTTTCCGGATCTGCATTACGGAGCGGTTCAAGCGGTAAATCGTACTCGCGCCCCGTTCGATCCGATTCGGATTTAGGCTCAGAAGACTCCATGTCCAAGCGGTTCGCTTTTTGGCTGTCTTTTTCTTCCTGTCGCTGACGCTCCAATTCGACCGGATCTGGTGGTACATCGCGATCGGTCAATTCGCTGGTCTTCCCGCCGGCCGGTGCAAAGACACTCCCAACCCGCCCCTCGTTGCGCAGGGTCCGCTGCCAACTGCCACCGTAAGCTGGGTAAGCCAGGTCTTCGCAGTCGGCGCAGATTCGGCAGCCGCTCAGTGGAAAGAGACCGCCGACCAGTAAGACCAGGGTCATCACCGCAGAGTTTTCATTGGAATGCTTGATTTGCATCGGAGCGCGAGCGTTTTTTGGGGTGTTTAAGCGTTGGGTCCGGAACATCGTCACGGCGCAACAAAAAACCGATGACCTGTGGGGCCATCGGTTTGTATCGGTTAGGTGGGCTGGTTGCTTGAGCGAAGCTTTAACGATTATGCGTTGCGAGTCGCCATTGATTCTCGCAAGCACGCGTTACTGATCACCAGCTGCGTCAGCTCCTGCCAGGGTGAATCCTCGTCGGCGACCGTTTCACACAGTAATTCGGCATCATCCCAATCCGACTCATTCGAAACGGCAAAACGCAAATCACTTCGGTCCAGCTCCCTAGGCATGGAAATGTATTTCAGATGGTAGGCACCTGGCGCATGCTCCAGCCACGACGCGATACTCAGGTCGGAATCCGCTGGCAATCGATCTGCATTACGGCGGAGTCGTCGCAAGGTATCGCTGTGGCAAACTTCCCCTGCCAAGCCGAGGTCGCTCATTCGACGCCAGTCTCCCTCAGCCGAACCGTAGCCAATGTAGTCACACTCACCCGCCCGGGCCGCCTTGGCAAGCAATTGATCGACTAATGCTGAATCAACGAAGGGCCGATTCGCGGGAACATAGACGACCCATTCGGCACTACTCTCGTCGGCAGCCGCCGCAAGCCGTTGAGAGACATGGCAGGACGGGAAATTCAGCAGTCGCAATCCCGGCAAACCACATGTCAAAAGTGATGCCGGGATGTTCGATCCAGTGATAAAAACTTGGTTTACCAGCGTGCATTCGCTTAACCGTCGGCCCATGCGAATGACCAACGGCTGTCGCCCGAGCTTTCGTTTAGCAAATCGGGCTGGCGACGTTTGCTTGTCGGTATCAAGAAACTCACCGAGATCAATGACGGCGATTGCGTGAGTTCTCGAGGGCATTGCGTTCTCCTTCAATGCGATGGATACCCGCTGCTCAACCATCCAGATTGGGCTCCTCCCGGGCAGACAGTTCTATTATGGACGATTTGACCTTGAAGGGTCTATGGGAAAGGGCATCAGCTTTTCGAACTTTTTTTCAAGTTTGACTCAAGTCGATCTTTTGTCGGCTGGGGCAAAGATGGCACAAAGCACGCAGAGTCGGCAGATGGAGATGGATCTGCCTGTTCCAGGCCAACAGGAATGTTTAAGAAGGATTTGCCGTGCTTGATCTTGCCCAAACCACCGAACTTATAGATGCTATCATCTTGCCGCTGCTCGGTTGCGTTGTCTTGTTCTTCGCCAAGTTTCGGCATGGCGAAGCAGCTCGCCGGGCCGAGCGACAATTTATGGGTGTGTTGGTGGTGATGACCTTGGTCACGCTGCGCACCGTAATCCAATGTCATGACGCCTGGTTGGTCCACACGATGGCGCTCGGCACGCTAATCATTGCTTCGTTGATGATTCCCGGTCAACAAACTCCCGAGACTCCGGAACTGGTTGCCTAGCCTGAATTCGAGATGATGGCGGGTTCGCACCTTCACTCAGATTATTGGGTACCACTTTCGCGCGGGGTAATCAAAGTCTGTTGGGCATCCGGCACGTCAACAAGTCTGTGCCGGACACCCTAACTCGAAGTAATCGGAACCATGCATTACCTGAAAGTTCGGCGTTATGAACATTAGCAGTGTTGAACCCATCCCCGGTGGCAAGGTCGAGGGAACGATCCGCCCACCAGGCAGCAAGAGCTTGACAAATCGAGCCCTCATTTGTGCTGCTTTCGCGCAAGGAGCTTCGAGTCTGCGTGGATCGCTGCAAAGCGAGGATACAGCGGTCATGATCGATTCTTTGCAAAAGATTGGGATCTCAGTTGATCAGGCAGACGGCGGACAGACACTCAGTGTTTCAGGTTCAAACCAAGCTGCCCCCGGCCCAGCAGCAGTCGATCTGTTCATTGCTAACAGCGGAACAAGCGTTCGTTTTCTAACAGCCGCGTTATCTGCAGCGGGAGGCGACTACCGTCTACTCGGCGTAGAAAGAATGCATCAACGCCCGATCGGTGATTTGATCCATGCAATTGCACCGGTGCTCCAAGGAAATATCACGGCTGATTCACCCGGCGGATGCCCCCCCGTCAGGATCCATTCCAAGGGCTGGAATGGAGGCGATGTGACCGTTGCAGGTTCGGTCAGTAGCCAATACCTAAGCGGGCTGATGATGGCAGCCCCGATCGCCTTTGAATCAAGCAATGGATTGCGAAAGCCTGATGGCGAATCGATGCGGATCAATGTCCGCGGGGAATTGGTCTCGCGTCCTTATGTCGAGATGACGGCCCAGGTCATGAAGTCGTTCGGTGCCGAAGTTGAACTGATGGATGCCCCAAGCCCTGAGATCTCCTTGGCAGTCCAAGTGAATCACGCGGGTTATCGAGGCCAAGATTACAGCATTGAACCCGATGCCTCGGCAGCGAGCTACTTTTGGGCGGCGGCTGCGATCACGGGCGGACGGGTGACAGTGGAAGGCCTGCAGCCATCGGCGATGCAGGGCGATGTTGGCTTTTGCGAAGTCCTACGCCAAATGGGCTGTCAGGTCGAATCTGGTGATCACGGAATGACGTTAACAGGTGGGCCGCTAACTGGCGTCGATGTCGATATGAATACCATCAGTGACACCGTACAAACACTCGCAGTTGTCGCGTTGTTTGCAATCGGGCCAACCCGTGTTCGCGGTGTGGCCCACAACCGCTTCAAAGAAACAGATCGGATTGCGGACCTTGCTAGAGAATTGCGCAAACTTGGAGCGGTCGTCAAAGAGCATGAAGACGGAATGACAATCGTACCTCCCGACTCTTTGAGCGGCTTGCATGGCGCCGAAATTGAAACTTACCACGATCACCGCATGGCGATGAGCCTGTCCTTGGCCGGACTCAGAATCAACGACGTTCGCATTCTCAACCCGGCATGCACCGCCAAGACCTACCCTGAGTATTTCTCGGATTTGGAAACCTTAATCGGCCGGGCCCATCGTTGGTCAAACACAGAAACCGATGGGGGCACCACGAAATGAGCAAGATGACCGTCGCTCAAAAAGCGAATTTCGCAAACGGCATGCTCGTTTTCACGAGTACCATGCTGGCGATAACGCTCGATCCCAGATTTATCGTGGTCACGTTGTTCATGGGTGCCAGCCTGCTATTTTCTGGCGTCGCTGACTTATGTGGTTTTGCTGTGATTTTCAAAAAGATCGACAGCA
>JARGNK010000157.1:10406-16649 GCA_029213145.1 Rubripirellula sp.
CGGGCGGTAATCACCAAGTTCAATGCTCTTGAACCAATCAATGGTTTGCTGAAGGCCTTCTTCGAGCTGTATGCTCGGCGCCCAATTCAATTTTTCATTCGCCAACGAAATATCGGGCCGCCGTCGCGTCGGGTCGTCGTCAGGAAGGGGCTGGTGCTCGATCTGGCTATTACTGCCGGACAACTCAATCACTTTTTCCGCGAGTTCACGGATCGTAAATTCAACGGGGTTGCCGATATTAACTGGCCCGATGAAGCCCTCCTCGTTGTCCATCATCCGAATGATCGCGTCGACTAAATCGTCACGGTAACAGAAGGAACGGGTTTGGCTACCGTCTCCGAATAAGGTGATATTCTCGTTGGCAAGTGCTTGACGGATAAAGTTCGATACGACGCGTCCGTCATAGGGGTGCATTCTTGGACCATAGGTGTTGAAAATACGAACGATACGAATGTCAACGCGATTGCTGCGGTGATAGTCCATGAACAAAGTTTCAGCGACCCGCTTCCCCTCGTCATAACAGGCCCGGATACCGATCGGGTTCACGCAACCACGGTACTCTTCGACTTGTGGATGAACCTCTGGATCACCGTACACTTCGCTCGTGCTCGCCTGCAAAATCCTTGCACCGCAGCGTTTAGCGGCGCCCAGCATATTGATCGATCCGAGCACACTGGTCTTAATCGTTTTAATCGGGTTGTATTGGTAGTGCCCCGGGGCTGCAGGGCAGGCAAGGTTGTAGATCTGGTCCACCTCTAAGAAGATCGGCAGCGTGATATCGTGTCGCAGCAACTCGAAATTGGGTTTATCAATCAGGTGAGCGATATTCGACTTCTGGCTGGTAAAAAAGTTGTCAAGACAGATCACATCATGGCCATCCGCAACCAACCGCTCGCACAAATGAGACCCAAGAAAACCAGCGCCACCGGTGACTAAGATTCGTTGAAGCATTGAAAAAGTCTTTAAGGGTGGATCTTTGAGGTCAGACAAAACTGCGATCCAGTAAGCACGACAAGGCTTGGATCACCAACGCTAATTCAAAAGTTAACAACTTTTATCCGGAGTATTGCAACATAGCAGGGACGGGTGGCAACTCAGCCTCATCGCCCGCCGAGCAATTTTGAGCCGAAACAAAGCTCTCGGTTGTCAATCAGACGTGTCTGGCCCACGCGTGCCGCGATCAGCGCGACGGCAGGACGATCGAGAGTCGAAAGGGGTACGAGCGTGTTGGCGTTCACAATGACGGCATAATCGATTTGGCTAACACCATCCCCACTGACCAACACTTGCCTCATCCCGTCCTGCAAGGTTGCGACGTCTCGCTCGCCGGCCGAAATTGCCTGCTCCAACTCTTTCAATGCCATTGACAAACGGAGTGCGCGACGGCGTTCGTTCGGATCAAGATATCGGTTTCGACTGCTCAGTGCTAAACCATCCGACTCACGAATAATCTCACACGCAACAACATCGACCCCTACATCCAAATCACGCGACATTGCTTCGATCACCTTCCACTGCTGGTAATCTTTTTTTCCGAAGAAAGCGCTGTCAGCTGGAACAGCTTGAAAGAGCTTCATCACGACCGTCGTAACACCTCGAAAGTGCTCAGGGCGGCAGTTCCCCTCGAGAGTTCGAGCGATCTCAGGCGGATCAACATAGGTACTGAAACCGGGTGGATACATCGATTCGACTCTCGGCACAAAGACCGCAGCGATGCCTGCCGCCTCGAGCATCTCGTAATCTTGCTCGAGCGTGCGCGGGTAACGGCTCAGATCTTCCGACGGCGCAAACTGGGTCGGATTCACGAAAATAGTCGCGATCGTTGCGTCGCACGCTTGCTGACTCTGATTTACCAGCGAAAGATGGCCGGCATGCAAGGCACCCATCGTCGGCACCAGTCCGATTCGGATCCCCTTCGCACGCAAGGATCTTGTAAATTGCCGAGCTTCACTAGGGGTTGAAAGAATTTCCATCAGCCAATTCAGAGCGCCGAGGTCGCTTCGTCGAGAACACTTTCGCTGACGTAGATCGGCAAAGGCGGCGAGAAAGTTACGGCGACGGCGATTGCATCACTTGGTCGTGAATCGATTTCCACTAGTTCGCCATCTGCTTTCCGCAGCTGTAGTTTGGCGAAGTAAGTACTTTGGTTCAGGTCACTAATCGTGACACTCTCAACGGTCGCACCGAGTGTCTTCGCGACGCTCACGATTAAATCATGCGTTAGCGGGCGTGGTGGCTGATACTCCTCTTTAACGCGGCGGTCGATATTGGTGGCTTCAAAAATCCCAATGAGGATCGGGAACTCACGTTCGCCATCTTCTTCTTGAAGATAGATCACTTGATTTTCCGTGAGCTCGGAAATGATGATCCGAGCAAGCTGCATCTTGACAGTCATAATCGACGACGCGTTCGGCAGTAGGTGAAAGGAGCGAAACGAATGGGTACGGAAATCCGTCTGACCAACAAAGCAGCTCTCAGAAATTACTCTTCGCCTCAGTTGGCAAGCAGGCCCCAGCGTATGGCAAGCAGAGCCCAGCGTATCCTGGCTGATCCAAGCCGATTATACCGTAGAGGATGAATGCAGGGCAGCGTCACGCGGCGAAACTCCTTCAAACGGCCCCCCCAATCCAACGCCCCCAACAGGACAGATGGGTGGAAGCACCGACTGCGATGACGACACGCTGCTTAGTTTTCCAGTCGAAGAATGACGGTCGAAAGAGGCGGCAGGTTCAACGAGATGCTATCTGGGCGACCATGATGGCCCTCCCCGATTGAGTTGCGACCAGGGTAATTCCCCACATTGCTGCCGCCGTAAGCTTCGCTATCGCTGTTGAAAATCTCTTTCCAGTATCCGCTCTGCGGAACTCCCATGCGATAGTCGTGACGCACCACGGGAGTGAAGTTACAGCAAACCAGGATTGGCGAAGCGCCGTCGATTCCCTTTCGCAGATAGCCAAGTGTGCTGTCTTTTCCATTCAAACAATCGATCCACTCGAACCCCTCGTCGGCGAAGTCAAGCTGATGCAATGCCGGGTTTTCGACGACGATCTTGTTCAGATCGGAAATGAGTTGCTGCACTCCACGATGTGTATCGAAGTCGAGCAATTCCCAAGCGGGACCGTCATCATGATTCCATTCAGTCCACTGCGCTAATTCTCCACCCATGAATAACAATTTCTTGCCAGGGTGTGTCCACATGTAGGAGTAGAGCAAGCGAAGGTTGGCGAATTTCTGCCACATGTCACCGGGCATTTGGCTCAACAGAGAACCTTTGCCGTGCACCACTTCATCATGCGAAAGTGGCAGCATGAAGTTCTCGGTAAAGGCATAAATCATGCTGAACGTTAAGTCATTCTGATGATGACTGCGGTAAACCGGTTCCTTGTGCATGTATTCGAGGGTGTCATTCATCCAACCCATGTTCCACTTGTAGGTGAAACCAAGTCCGCCATCGTAAGTGGGTCGCGAAACACCGGGCCATGCCGTTGATTCTTCAGCCGCCGTTACTGCACCGGGAAATTGTTCGTGGACCGCGACGTTGAATTCGCGTAGGAAATCGATCGCTTCTAAATTCTCACGCCCACCATATTGATTCGGAATCCAGTCATCGGCTTCACGGCTGTAATCGAGATACAGCATTGATGCGACTGCATCGACCCGGAGACCATCGATGTGGTATTTGTCGAGCCAGAACAACGCATTGGCGATCAAGAAATTCTTGACCTCGTTCCGGCCATAATTAAAGATCAGCGTGCCCCAGTCCGGATGTTCACCCTGGCGTCGATCTGCGTGCTCGTATAAAGCTGACCCATCAAAGCGTGCCAAGCCGTGCGTATCTTTGGGGAAGTGTGCGGGAACCCAGTCGATGATCACACCGATGCCGTGCTGGTGCATGTAGTCAACGAAGTACATGAAATCTTCAGGCGATCCGTGCCGACTGGTTGGCGCAAAATAACCGACCGTTTGATAACCCCAGGAGCCGGTGAAGGGGTGCTCGCTCACAGGCATCAATTCCACGTGAGTGAAGTTCATACGATGGCAATAATCGGTGAGCCGCTTAGCAAGATCTCGATAGTCAAGCCAGCCATGCGTTCGTCCAGGAGCCTTTTGCCAACTGCCAAGGTGAACCTCATAAACGTTCATCGCCGCGTGCATTGGATTCCAGTCGCGTCGACGTGCCATCCAATCGCCGTCACTCCACTGATGAGTGTTCAAATCGGCGATGACAGAGGCGGTGAGTGGTGGAAGTTCTGCAGCGAACCCGAGCGGATCGCACTTGTCGACCCACTCACCATCCTGACTCAGAATGCGAAACTTATATTTCTCGCCCGCTTTCGCACCTGGAACAAAAAGCTCCCAGATCCCGAGGTGCTCCAATTGTCGTGCCGCGTGACCACGACCATCCCAGCCATTGAAATCGCCGACAACTTGCACGCTTCTCGCGTTGGGAGCCCAGACGGCAAAATTGACTCCCTCGATGCGATCGACGGTTCGGATTTGGGCCCCAAGCCGATTGTAAAGCTGGTGGTGTCGGCCTTCGCCAAGAAGGTAACGATCAAGTTCTGTCAGCAAGGAGGGAACTGCGTAGGGATCTTGCATTTCTACGACTTCGCCCGATTTCTTCGTCATCTGAATGCGATACTTAGGTTGCGCGTTTAGTTCGACCCTAGCATCTTTGCCGCCACAGGCACGCTCGTCGACCGCCCCGTCACAGATCGCCTCGAAAAAACCGCCCGGGTGCAGCCGACGCATAGGCCGTTTTACTCCCGATTGAACATCAATGATCCATGCGGCCTGCGCCTCTGGCAAGAAGCTACGAACTGCCGTCGCTGACTGACCACGGTAGCGAATCGGATGAGGGCCAAGCACGCTCGAGGGATTGTCGAGGGTGCCTTCCAGAAGTTGGCTGATAGTCGACAGAGTAACTTCAGTTTGCATGGAGGGTCTGCTGTTTTACTGTTAGGGGATGATTGCGGAGAGAACTCGGCCGCTATGTAGTCTGCAAAACGAGATCTGATGCTGCGGCGGTCTGCCATGGTTCTGGTGACTTGCGATTTCTGATCACGATCCTCGGTGTCGAATCGGTTGTTCGGGAGGAGCTGGAACGACGCTCGACAGGGGCCTGCGGCACCGATCCAGCCACCTCATTCATCAACCAGCGGCGAAGCGGATCGGTGGGGCGTGACGGACTTGGGTGAGGCGAGTCAATGCGGAGATTTTTGTCTTGGACTGAACGGATATTTTGACCCGAGCTGATGTTTCGGGAGCTAACCAAGCAGGCTTGAACACAATGGATTGCAATCGCACGATCAATCCGTCGCCACAAATCCGCATGCTGGACATCGATCCGACGCCCAAAGTGCTCCCACATGAATCCGTTGGAGCGCCAGCGGGGCAAGGAGTCCGATAGCGAGCGAATTAAATAGCGGTTGCTGCTAACCAAAGTGACAGCAGCCGGGCCATCAATTGACTCCAACCCCCGAACGGCGGCTAATAAGGTCAATCGATTCAGATCCCCCGAATCATGATCGTTGGCCGAAAAAACCGGAGTGCCGTCGGCGGATTCCAAGTCGAATTGCCAGTATCCCTCGGTCATCTCAATCGCTCGCGCCTGGCATACCAACAGGTAGTCCGACAGCGTCGAGTTGGTCTGTGAATCCATGACAGCCGATGGCGTCATTGTGTCAGTAAAAAACACGGCAGGCGGTGTCCGATCAATGGGGCGGTCGTCAGCACGTTCCGTTTGCCGATAACACGTTTTCTAGGAGGCGATCCATCAACGGTTTGCCGCAAAACGCTTTGCCAGCATTCCGGCGGCGATCCGCATGAAATACCAGTTCGGCAAACTCCCCCGGTTCGCTAAACCTTCTCCCCCAAAAAAACACCGCCCAACCGCTAATGTCCAAACGATGACCGTTACAGTCCGTCTATCCCGCGGATCGAGCTCGCGATTGATTCAGAAGAATCCCCGGTGACCACATCAGGATCCCCGGTGACCACATCAGGATCCCCGGTGACCACATCAGGGGATCATTCGACCGAGTGGTGGTTAAGCGTGCTCAGAAACGGCATCGGCTTGAAATTCAACGAACCTCGGCTGTTCAAAAATGCGGATCGGATGAGCCCCGCACGAACGCTTGCCACCGCTTGGTACTGCTGGGGGATCGGCACCGCCCGTCGGCGAGTAAGCCGACGACCAAACCCCTCTCGCTACCGATCGAACTGACGCTACCGATCGAACTG
>JARGNK010000158.1:0-4593 GCA_029213145.1 Rubripirellula sp.
CCACTGCCGCAGGATTGATGTTGCTGCCCGCAGCCTTGGTCGCTAACTGGCTGATCCGTGAACCACGCACACTTGCAAGAATCAAAGTGTCAGATGCGATCATTTTGATTGGCGGTTCGCTGACTGGCTTAGCTCTTTGGAACGTAACGTTGAACCAGTCTTGGCAGCAACGCAATGCCTGGCGATCATTTGCCTCGGCAACAAACTGGCAACAAATCAGTAGCATGTGGGATTGGAAGTGGCTCTGGATCGCCCCACTGGTCGTGATGCTGATCGCGGTCGCGATCGCTGCCGCAAACCACCAATTCGGGCGAATACGGTCATTGACGTTAGCTGGATTGACGATGGCCTCGGCGGCACCATTGATGACATCCATCTACTGGTGGGTCTCGTGGATGGACTGGGTCCCGGTCTGGCACCGCCGCTACTTTGTCTCAGTGTTACCGATGTTTGCCTGCCTAAGTGGAACCGCTGTCGCCACACTTCACTTCGCGCTGAAGCATGTCGCAGAGAAACGCACCACCCAAAAACCTGGCAGCGAATCAAGTGCATCCTGGAAGTGGCAAATCGTGCCAATGATTACTTCTGCCGCATTGATCATCGTTGTTCCAGCCCAGCAAGGCTCACTACGACGATTGCCCGGCTATCCGGTTGCCCTCGTCGTTCGCGGCGAAGATTGGCGGAATACGATGCAGTGGGTTCATTCCAACTCCCACTCAGATGACGTAATCTACCTCGATGCTGGATTGATCGAAAACGAAACTTGGTTAGCTCATATCGATCCGAATTCCCCTCAGGGAGAATCCGAAACTGCACAAATCGAGTTTTTAAATTACGTTGCCGCCGGGCCTTACCCACTAAATCGAAAATCCGTCCCTTTCAACCATTTAGAGGTCGCAAGCGGTGATGGTCGCAGATCTGTGCTTTCGCCAGAAATCGCGTCCCACCGACAATTCACAATTCTGAGGAAACCTTCCAATAGAATTAAAAAAGAACATTTGCCTGACGATGCGACAGTCAAGAGTTTCGGAAACGTGACCGTCATTTTGCAAGGGAATGCGTTTGACCGAATCTCCCCCACAAGCAAGTGAATCGGCGAAAAAAAGCGGAATTAGACGACTCACAGAAAGAACGAGCTTTCATTGCCCGCAGAGTAAAATTGCCGGCGGGGTAAACTAATGGTGACAGTGACTAGGTTTTTCGACGTCTGGAAATCGCTGTTTCGTTGGGATCCCCCAAATCCGCTCTTCAGCATGGCTAAAGACAGTTGAAACGAATGCTATTTGAATCGAATCGTGTCGTCCTACTGCTGGCCCTTTGCCTGCCTGCGGTGCCCCCATCCACTGCGGTGCATGGGGAAGATTCGTCTGCTGATCGCGGTTACTCAGTGTTAACCGAGAAAGCGACACTTACGAGCGATTTTACGCAGCGAGTTTTTGATCAGGTATGGCAGGTCTGGCCCGAGCCACTTCGCACAAAAGCGGAACGAGCGACGAAAGAGCAACGCCGCGAAATGGCGTTCGATCGCTATGGATTGACGACACGCCCCGGCGACGACTCCGGAAAGCCGCTGCAATATGTCGTCGACGATGACGGCAAATGGACAATGAATTGCTTGTCTTGCCACGGCGGCAGTGTGTACGGAAAGGTAACGGTCGGCGCACCCAACAACCGTTTTGCTTTGCAAACGATGACCGAAGAGATACGCGCGATCAAATTTCGGCTCGGTGAGCCCCTGTCACGATTGGATCTTGGTTCCGTGGTCATTCCGCTGGGAACGACTCACGGAACCACCAACGCGGTCGTGTTTGGAATGGGGCTCATGAGTCATCGCGATGAGCAGCTGAATGTGATTCCAAAGATTCCCGAGACTTTCGTTCATCACGACATGGATGCTCCCCCTTGGTGGAATTTTCACAAGAAGCCGAGCATCTACATTGATGGCTTCGCGCAGAAAGGCCATCGAGCACTGATGCAATTTATGTTGATTCCGGAAAACGGTCCCGATTTCTTTCGGGATCGCGAAGATGATTTTCGAGCCGTTTATGCTTTACTCGATTCACTTCGAGCACCAAAGTACGAGAGCGTGATCGATAAGGAAGCTGCCGAACGCGGGCGAGCTGCTTTTGAATCCAATTGCGCTGAGTGTCACGGATACTACGGGAAGGAAGCAACTTATCCGAATCGCAGAATCCCGCTCGCCGACATCGGTACTGATCCCGTTCGGCTGACAGCGTTAACCGTGGCGGGTCGCGAAAAATACGGACGTAGCTGGTTCGCGCACGCGGACACGGACACCCCCCACAAAACCGAAACTGACCCGGACGGTTATGTCGCACCACCGCTGGATGGGATTTGGGCCAGCCCGCCCTATTTTCACAACGGCAGCGTGCCCACGCTGTGGCACGTCCTTCATCCCGAGGATCGACCCACGGTATGGCAACGAACGGATCAGTCGATGGATGAAGAGAAAGTAGGATTCAAGATTAGAGAGCTTGATCGAGTTCCGCTGGCGGAAAAAGACCCTGCGATTAGGCGTTCTTATTTTGACACCCGTCGATTTGGAAAAAGCAACTCCGGCCACAATTACCCGGATCAACTGACCGAATCAGAAAAACAGGATGTACTCGAGTATCTCAAGACGTTGTAGTTCGTGAGCAAACCTTGAGGGCGTCTACTCGCTGAGGGCAGTCATGCGTATAAAGTGTGGGTGCTTCCGCTTCACGCTTCGTCAGGAAAAAGAATGAGCAATACGCAAATTTTGGCCGCTCGGGCCGGTGAGATCACCCCGGAAATGGAATCCTGTGCGGGACGCGAGGACCTGCCGGTCGAAACGATTCGCGACGAGGTCGCCGCCGGACGGATGGTGATCCCAGCTAACCGCGTACATGCGGAAGGGGCTCTCGAGCCCATGTGCATCGGAATCGCAGCAAAATGCAAAATCAACGCCAATATTGGCAATAGTGCTGTCACCAGCAATGCAGGCGAAGAACTCGAGAAATTACATACTGCAGTCCACTTCGGTGCCGATACCGTGATGGATTTATCCACCGGCAAAGATATCGACGAGATCCGCCGAAAAATCATCGGGAAGAGCCCAGTCCCGATCGGCACGGTACCGATCTATCAGATGCTGGAAGAACTCGGTGGTAATATCGAGGACATGAAGGCCCAACACTTCTTGGACATGGTCGAACACCAAGCCAAGCAAGGTGTCGACTACATGACCATCCACTGTGGCATCATGCTCGAGCACCTGCATTTGACAGTGAACCGAGTGACCGGAATTGTCAGCCGGGGCGGATCATTGATCGCCAAATGGATGATGGCCCACAACAAGCAAAATCCACTCTACGAGGCCTTTGATGACCTCTGCGACATTATGCGTCAGTACGATGTTACTTGGTCGCTTGGCGATGGTTTGCGTCCTGGTTCGATTGCAGATGCGTCCGATGATGCCCAATTTGCGGAACTGGAAATTCTTGGTGAGTTAACTCGCCGGGGACAAGAGAATGGAACTCAGGTCATGGTTGAAGGACCAGGGCACATTCCATTGGACCAGATTCAGATGAACATCGAGAAGCAGATCGAACTCTGCAATGGTGCTCCGTTTTATGTACTTGGTCCCTTGGTTACCGATATCGCCCCGGGATACGACCACATCACTAGCGGCATCGGTGCAGCAATGGCGGGATGGCATGGCGCTGCAATGCTCTGCTACGTAACACCGAAAGAACACCTCGGATTACCGAACGAAGAGGACGTCAAACAAGGCGTGATCGCCTACAAAATCGCGGCTCATGCTGCGGATGTTGCTCGTGGGCGGAAGGGCGCACAGGATCGCGACGATGCCCTGAGCAAGGCTAGGTTCGAGTTTGACTGGAATGAACAGTTCCGCTTGTCGCTGGACCCCGAAACCGCTC
Source organism: Rubripirellula sp. (assembly GCA_029213145.1). GTDB lineage: Bacteria > Planctomycetota > Planctomycetia > Pirellulales > Pirellulaceae > Rubripirellula. The sequence goes on from JARGNK010000158.1 coordinate 3,924, forward strand.
GCAGATATCACGACGAAACGCTGCCGCAGGACACTTTCAAGAGTGCCCACTTCTGCAGCATGTGCGGTCCTAAGTATTGCTCGATGAAAATCACCGAAGAAATTCGTCAAATGGCAAAGGAAAAGCCATTGGTGCAGCTACCTACTGGCGAGTGATCCAATTGGCACCTAGTCTGCCATGAGGCACCGCGGCCGGCCTTGATCCAGCCGCGGTCGGTGATCGCAGGAGAGGTCGAAAAACTACCTACGCGGGTTTTATCACCCTACTCAGCTTTTCCAACCGATACTTCGTCGCGTCCGGCGACCAACACCCCAGTTCCCCATAATCGCCACAAAAAGAAACCAGCTCCCGTTGCCATCAAAGCACTGCTGACAAAAAAGATATGCTGGGGATTCTCACCAAATGCGGGGCGGATCACCCAATACAGCAGTGCGCCAATCGTCAAGAAGGCAAACGAAACAGCATTCGCAGTTCCAAGAAAACGCCCACGCTCGTCATCGGGCGAAAGTTTTTGCAGAAGTGCTTGCAAGGGGATTATGTAAAAGCCGGCAAAGAATCCGGCACCCAAAACAAAGAAAGAAACATTGCTAAGGGCGACACTGACCCTGGGGCTGTAGATCGATTCTGGCGGTGCGACTTCTTCGGTTGCAGGTGCGACTTCTTCGGTTGC
>JARGNK010000158.1:4693-8836 GCA_029213145.1 Rubripirellula sp.
GGTGCGACTTCTTCGGTTGCAGGTGCGACTTCTTCGGTTGCGGACGTAACTTCTTCGGTTGCGGACGTGATACCGCCCAGCTTGGGCTTAACACCCCCTAATAGAGCAAAAAATATAACCATCCCAGCGGCGCCGATGGGAACCAATCGTGGTTCGATTCGATGACCGGAAATCAAACCGGCGACTGCACACCCCAAACCAATCGCAATTCCCATCACGCCCATTAATACGCTTGCCTGCTCGCGCGTGATTTTCAGCACGTCGGTGTATTCGGGCAGGATCATCAGGGCAATCCAAGCCAACATGTAAAAGTACCCCCAAGCCATCATCACCATGATCAAACGTCCTCTAGCCATTTCCCTGATGGTTTCTAGATAGGTCGTAAATGGATTCGGATCCCATTTCAACGCTCGATCACCTGCTTGAAGCGGTGTCATGAAAAGAGCCGCCATCAACCCGGCAATCGCAACTCCTACCATCACGGCCCCAGGCAACCAGCTCACGGCCGCTGGCGTGATTGCATTCGCAACAGGTTGCGGGCTGTATCGATCGCTCACAGATCCGGCTAATAGAGTCCCCACAATCACGGCCAAGTTGGTCATCATATTGATCGTACCGTTGGCGCGACTGAGATCACGATCGCCCACGAACTCCAGGATCATTCCATATTTGGCTGGCCCAAAGAAAGCGCTCTGGCAGGTTAAGGCCACCAGGGCAGAGAGCGTGATCCAAAGGTTATTGGTGTAGAAACCGATCCCAGCAAGTAAGGCTATCGGAATTTCTAACGACTTGACCCAAAACGTGACCGTCCGCTTGCTAAATCGGTCAGCGACTTGGCCCGCATAACCGGAAAGCAGAATGAACGGAATCGTGAAGCACATGCTTACAATTCCTTGCCCACCGCGACCGAGCGAACCGCTCCAAATCCCGTCAAGCACCATGAATGTCAGCACGCCCTTGAGGATATTGTCATTCATGGCGCCAAAAAACTGGGTCGCCACCAAAGACATAAAACCGCGTTTGAGCAGATTACTTTTCACAGTGCTTACTTTGCTTCTGGCGTGAGGAGGCCTCAAGTTTAGCAGGTCGAACTCGACCTCGGCTTACCCGAACTTGGCAGTTGACGGTTTACCCTAACGAGCTTCGGAGTGGACACCCGGCAGGGGATACTGACGCAAATCACAATCACCTTCCATGGCAGCCAACTCTAACAGCCTCGCGTAACCTCTTGAGACCAGTGACTCTCGCTGGGCAACAAACGCCGGGTCTAAATGAGCCCGATCGAACGCACCGTCGACGGAAACCACCTGAAACCTATCATTACGGATGAATTGCCCCAACACCGGATTACAGCGAATATGCCTCTCGGGACTGGTGTGTAGAACCTCTGCGTCAAGTTCGCCGATTACGAACCGGAGGTAGAGGTCACTATCGACAATCGACATGACATCCTCCCCACAAACCTCGCATCGATAACCTTCATCACACTTCGCCACCGATGTTTCCCTTATTCGAGGAGGTCGCCGAGGGGAACAAAAAATCCTTCAGAAAACGATGCTTCCGCTTGATGGCCGGTCACACGCGGCGAGAAAAGATTCGAATTATTCGACAAGCCCAAGCACATCGAACATGTTGTACAAGCCAACCGGGCGACCTTGCAGCCACTTGGCTGCGGCCAATGCACCACTTGCGTAACAGTCCCGATTGCTTGCGGCGACGTTCAACTCTATTTTCTCACCGAGCATACCGAAGACGATCGTGTGCTCACCCGGATTATCACCCACGCGAATAGCATGGTAACCGATCTCGTTCCTAGTTCGGGTCCCCGTTTCACCCTCACGACCATGCACGTGCTGAATCTCACTATCAAGCTGCTCTGCGATCAACTCGCCAAATCGCAGAGCGGTCCCACTTGGTGCATCCGCCTTGAATCGATGATGTCTTTCCAAAATTTCAATGTCGATGCCGCCTGCAACATCTTTTAATTTTGTGGTGACTTCTTGAGCGAGCTTCATCGTCAAATTGACCGCCAATGACATACTCGGCGCCCACACCACGGGGATGGCAGTCGCGGCGTCGGCCAACATCGTTTTCTGGGCCTCACTCAATCCAGTCGTTGCCACCACCAAGGGGATGTCACTTTCAACACACTTTGCAACACATGCATCGACAGCTGTCGGCAAGGAGAAATCGATCACAACATCGGCATGGCTGAGCCACTGACTTTGCAGTGGAACATCGACAGGGTCGACACCAGCGATCGCTCCGACGTCTTGATCGAGCAGCGGGTTTTCCGCGTGATCAATGCCAGAAACGATTCTGAAATCAGAATCTTGTGCTGCCAACGCGATGACTCGGCGGCCCATACGGCCAGCGGCTCCATGAACCGCAAGTTGAATGTGATTGCTCATACCACGAATGTAGCGGGCAGCGACTGGGATTGAACAGCACCTGCCGACCAAGCAGCCAAGAATCGTCGCCGATTACGCCTACAGCTGGCTACGCGTACAGCTGGATCGTTTTGATGATGTCGTCCAACTCGTTGGGCACGGCAACTGCGCGATTGGCAAAGCTTGCCTTTTTCACACCACGACTACCCAATGTCTTGTTAAAGACATCCTGATCGGTCGTGTGGTAGGCGACGGTTGCCGTCGGATCTTTCAACTCGTGCCCGGTCAGAATGCAGACCACGCGGTCACTTGGCGCGATCACCCCCTCGCGTCGTAGCAACTTGGCCCCAGCCACGCTGGCTGCCGAAGCCGGCTCACAACCGAAACCACCCGCACCAACACGAGCTTTCGCATCCAGGATCTCTTGATCGCTGACTTGGCGAACGACTCCATTCATGGCGTCGAGTGCCCTCAGACATTTCTTTAAATTGACCGGGCGATTGATCTCGATCGCGCTCGCGATCGTATCCGCTTTCTTGCTGTGCCGATCCATTTCATCGTTGTATTGAACGATTGGATCCATCCCTACCTGGCCACCGTTCCAACGAACACCGCGACGTTCAAACAATTCGTACAAAGTATCTGCGCCCGCGGCGTTAATCACTGCCAATCGGGGAATGCGATCAATCAAACCGTGTTGGTGCAGCTCGATGAAAGCTTTGCCAAAAGCACTGCTGTTACCGAGATTGCCACCGGGCACCACGATCCAATCTGGCACCTGCCACCGCAACGCCTCCAGCACGCGGAACATGATCGTTTTTTGTCCCTCCAACCGGAAGGGATTCACACTGTTTACCAAGTAAATACCCAACTCTTGCGAGACTTGGCGTACACGAATCATCGCATCGTCGAAGTCGCCTGCGATTTGGATCGTCAATGCACCGTAATCGAGTGCCTGACTCAACTTTCCATAACTGATCTTTCCACTACCGATGAAGATGACAGCCTTCATCAGGTTCGTCGCGCTGCAATAGAGGGCCAAAGAGGCGCTCGTGTTGCCAGTGCTCGCGCAGGCAGCCCGTTTAGCGCCCATCAAATTCGCATGCGTGACCGCCGCGCACATACCATTGTCTTTAAAGCTTCCCGATGGATTCATTCCCTCGTATTGCAAGAACAACTGCCCATCATTCATGCCAACGAATTGACCAACGCGATCAGCCTGCTGCAAGAGAGTCTGCCCCTCACCGACGGTGACCAAATCTTTCTGGGGCGCAAATGGCAGCAACTCGTGAAAACGCCAGACACCACTGAACCGGACTGGGTCCGTCCGCTGCGACCAAGTCGATTCAAAATCGCTTAATTTGCTTGGCACCGCAGCACGATCCCAATCGTAAGCGATATCTAGCAGGTCCCCACATCGATCACAGGCTGTGCGCACACTCCGGGCGTCATAGGTCGCACCACAAGCAGGATTGATGCACTTCTGGTATGCGAGATCGGTCTGGGTGGCGTTATGAACTTGCGCGGTTTGCAACATGGCGAAAATTTGCAGGCAAATCGAAAGAAAAGGAACCCTGAAGGTTAGATCGGCAGAGCTCAACCTGTCGCTAAAATCACTTCAGGGAAAGAATTTTTGTCCGAATCCGACCCTCCACCAACATCCAGCCGCCGGCGAATCGCCACTGGCTCCTGAAACCAACTGGCTCCTGAAACCAACTGGCTCCTGAAACCAACTGGCTCCTGAAACCAACTG
>JARGNK010000158.1:8936-16536 GCA_029213145.1 Rubripirellula sp.
GAAACCAACTGGCTCCTGAAACCAACTGGCTCCTGAAACCAACTGGCTCCTGAAATAGCCGATCCCCGTGCTGGTCTGTAAAAATGCGACAAAGATACGGATTGAACAAATAAATTCGACTGGGCAGGATCTGCCAAGCATTCTAACGTGGCGCAGCCCTTAGCCACCAAGCACTCCCCACTAAAATTGCCGCCACTTCCCATGAATGGCCCATCTTCCTCTGCAGATCAGCCCCATCCCGACTCCCAGGACAAAGAAACCGACGCTCCAAAAACGAACGGGGCAGAGGACGAGAAATCACCGAATCCAGCCAGCAAGCCTGTGCTAGAGCAAGATTCGGCGACCAGCGGTGAGGCGATCCCCGCCAGTCACATCGTAATATTTTTTGTTTTGGCAGCGGTTGGCGGCATCGCTGACCTGTGGACCAAACAAATCATTTTTGATTGGCGAGGTTTGCCCGGCCAAAGCGACATTTGGTGGATCGTGGAGGATTATTTCGGTATCGAAACAGCCGTGAACATCGGTGCAGTATTCGGGCTTGGGGCAGGGAAGGGGCTTTTTTTCGCGGCTTTTTCCGTCATTGCAGCCATCGGAATCCTCGTTTGGCTGTTTAAGTTTCGCGCTGCGACCTCACTCTGGTTGACGTGGGCTCTTGGCATGATCACCGGGGGCATCGTTGGGAATCTGTACGACCGACTCGGGCTCTGGTGGCAAACCGGCTATCCGCTGGAATGGCAGAGTGGCGTGCGAGATTGGATCCTGTTCCGCATTGAAAGCGTTCCATTTTTTGATCCCTGGCCCAACTTCAACATCGCCGATTCGCTGCTGGTCATCGGTGCTTGCATGCTGATGTATCAATCCTTCTTTCCCGAAAAAGAGGCCGAATAAACGATGACACAGGGACCGATGACACAGGGACCACAGAGCTGGAAAGATTTTCATGGGGGTCGCCTGCAGGCGATCGTGGAAGTGGTACGGGCCGCCGGCCACCATACGCTGAAACACTTTCGCACGAGCAATTTGACCATCGATGCAAAGGCAGATGACTCACCGGTCACGATCGCGGACCGCGAGGCAGAGCAATTGGTCCGAAATCAGCTCGCCGAGCAGTTTCCCGAAGACACTCTTCAGGGCGAAGAATTCGCCGAGCAGTCTGGAACCAGCGACTATCGATGGATCGTCGATCCGATTGATGGAACCAAATCTTTTATCTGTGGTGTGCCGCTCTATTCCACATTGCTCGCCTTGGAACACGAAGGCGAAGCCCTGGCTGGAGCCATTTTCATTCCCGCCTTAGGGGAATTATTGGTCGCAGCGATGGGACGCGGCAGCTGGTACCGCAATACCGGCCGCTTCCCAGGTGACAGCCCAAGCGATTGGATTCAGGCAAAAGTTTCAAGCAAAAGCCAACTCGATCAAGCGACCTTCGTCACCAGCCAGGTGGACAGCTTTACCACCCGCGGGGCGAGCGATGCCTACCGACAGCTGGAAAAAGACGCCTGGATCACCCGGAGCTGGGGAGACGGTTACGGCTATTTGCTGGTCGCAACCGGGCGGGCGGAAATCATGGTTGACCCTGTCTGCAATCCATGGGATGTCGCGGCAATTTTGCCTGTCCTAACCGAAGCAGGTGGTCAATTCACCGACTGGCAAGGTAATGCGACCACGCGGGGCGGTGATGGCGTGGGGACCAACGGTCGGCTTCATCCGGAGACGCTAAAGCTCCTCCAGCGATGCTAAAAAAACTCTCTAGGGGACGATGATGACCGACCAAACCCCAGAGAACAGCGACTTATCGCACCTTCGTCCTTGTCAAAACTCTGTCTCGAACCCTACACTGTTGGACCCATTCTTGGGACGTCGCGGCTACCGCGCCGCCCCGCCACCCCTCGCTAGAGTGGAACGGCAGAAAGCCCGTGTTTGAATCCCTCTCTGAAGGTCTGCAATCGGCGTTCAAAAGCTTGTCCGGCAAAGGCAAGCTGACCGAAGGCAATATGCGCGAAGGTCTGGACATCGTCCGCAAAGCGATGTTGGAGGCGGATGTCAGTTATCCGGTTGTCCAGGATTTCATGGATCACGTGACCGAGCAGGCGCTCGGAAAACGCGTGCTATTGAGCCTGCGGCCACACGAGGAACTGATCAGGATCGTCCAAAGCGAGTTGGTGTCGATTCTCGGCCCAGTCGACCCGTCGCTTCATCTGAAGAAAGAAGGTCCAACGATCATCATGCTCTGCGGACTGCAGGGCAGTGGTAAAACAACAACTTGCGGAAAGCTCTCTCAGCTACTCAAAGAAGAGAACATCAAGCCGTTGCTGGTCGCAGCTGACTTACAACGACCAGCCGCGATCGAGCAATTGCATGTGATCGGGCGTCAGTTGGACGTGCCCGTTTACAGCGATCCGGATAACAAAAACCCGGTTAAAGTCTGTCAGGCTGGCGTTGAGAAAGCGAAAGCAGAGGGCGCGCGAGTTGTCATCTTGGACACTGCGGGCCGCTTGGCCATCGACGAAGAGTTGATGCAAGAGCTGCAGAAAATCGACAAGCGTGTCAGCCCAGACCAAGTTTATTTGGTCGTCGATGGCATGACCGGTCAGGATGCGGTCAACAGCGCCGGTGCTTTTAACGAAGCACTTGAACTCGACGGCGTCATCATGACCAAACTGGACGGCGACGCCCGAGGCGGTGCCTTGCTTTCGGTCAAACATGTCACGGGCGTCCCGATCAAGTTCATCGGTACCGGTGAGCATTTTGATGCGTTAGAGCCATTCCGCCCCGAAGGAATGGCGGGACGAATCTTGCAGATGGGTGACATTGTCGCCGCTGCTCGGGAAGCCCACCGGATCGTCGACGAAAAAGAGCGAGAGGAACTGGAAGCCAAGATGGCGTCCGGTGAATTTACGCTCGACGACTTTAAAAACATGATGCAAAAGGTCGCGAAACCCGGCCTGATGGGAAAAATGGTTGGCTTGATGCCCGGTATGGGGCAGTTCAAGGATGCGTTGGAAAGCGATGAGGCATCCAGCGGGATACGGCAAACGATCGGTGCCATCAACAGCATGACGATGGAAGAACGCCGCAATCCTAAACTCATTGATTCTCAGCGGCGAACAAGAATCGCCAGTGGAGCGGGTGTGCAGACACCTGTCGTTTCGCAACTGATCAAACAGTTCGAAGTAATGAAGCCAATGATGCAGGGGATGGCAGGCAAAGGTGTCGGCGATCGCATGAAAATGATGCAGCAACTGCAGTCCAGCGGCGCCATGAACGACCCGACGATGAAGGGAATGCGAGTAAAAAAGGGCACCGGCAAGCGGCTCAGTGCCTCGGAACGAGCAAAACAGAAAAAAGAACGCGACAAGATGCTGAGGCGTTCAAAACGAAAGAAGCGTTAAACGCTCTACAAATCACGATGCCAGACGTACTGGCACCGACCCGGCGTCGGTCGAAACTCCTACCGGAGCGATCGATCCCAGGCAGTCGAACTGGAGTTATCACCAACAAACGGAGACGAATCGTCTAATGGCAGTCCGAATCAGAATGAAAAAGATGGGTCGCACCCACCGACCTTACTACCGCGTCTGTGCGATGGATCAACGCAGTCCACGCGACGGTCGTGTAATTGAGCAACTTGGCACTTACGATCCAATGTGTCCCGAGACCGATGCTCGAGTAAGCTTGAAAACCGAGCGAATCGATTATTGGCTAGGTGTTGGTGCACAACCCAGCGAGAAAGTGGCCACCCTGATCAAAAAGTATGGGACCGATGGCACCCACCTCGAGGCTCGCAAAGAGGCTCTGGAACGCCTAGCCAAGCGAAAAGATTACGCACCGGCCCCCGAAGAGCCGAAAGCTAAAAAGAAGAAAGAAGAACCAAAGGCCGAAGCTGCTGCTGAGGAGAAGCCATCGGAAGAGGCTTCCAGCGATGAAGCGGCAACGGAGGAAAAGTCCGAGGAGTAATCAACGGATGGTGACGAATTCAGAACGCAGTAGGAAAAAGTCTGATGCGATTTGACATCGTCACCTTGTTCCCGGCGATCTTCGACGGTTACCTCAGTCAAGGTCTGTTGGAAAAGGCGATTCAGCGAGAGCTAGTCGATGTCCAGCGACACAACCTGAGGGACTGGGCGCCAGATACACCGCACCGCCCAGTCGATGACAAACCGTTTGGCGGCGGCCCGGGAATGCTGATCCAAGTTGAACCAACCGTTCGATGTGTCGAAGATGTTCAGGCGATGGAGACTTCATCCCCACCTGGATCGACGCGACGGATCGTACTGACTCCTCAAGGAAAACGCTTCGACCAACCGATGGCCGAAGAGTTCGCGACCAGCCAACGGCTGATGCTGTTATGCGGTCGCTACGAAGGATTTGACCAGCGGGTTATGGATATCCTGCAACCGGAAGAGGTCAGCGTTGGTGATTTCGTCTTGAATGGAGGCGAAGTCGCTGCGATGGTCATCATCGATGCGGTCGTCAGGCTATTGCCGGGCGTCCTCGGCGACGAACAGAGTAACATTGATGATTCCTTCAGCCGCGGAAATCGGTTGTTGGAATTTCCCCAATACACACGCCCCAGAGAGTTTCGCGGACACAAAGTTCCCGACGTTTTGCTAGGTGGAAATCATGCGGCAATCGCCAAATGGCGAGCTGAGCAAAGCCACCAACGAACGTTGCAGCGAAGAAGCGACTTACTGGGCGACCAAACAGATAACAATCCCTCAAAGTGAGATCGATATCATGTCCCAAGTCATCATGGATTTGGTTGAAAAGACGGCATTGAAAGAAAATCCGCCCGAATTTGAAATTGGCGATACCGTCGATGTCCACCTGAAAATCCTGGAAGGCAACAAAGAGCGCATCCAGGTCTTTACAGGTGTGGTCATCGGACGCAGCGGTAGTGGAAGCCGCGAAATGTTCGCTGTTCGACGAATCGTCGCCGGTGAAGGCGTTGAACGAAAGTTCCCCGTTCACAGCCCGCGCATTGAAAAAGTCGAAGTCAAACGAAGCGGCGTCGTTCGACGCGCAAAGCTTTACTTCCTCCGAGATCGTGTCGGTAAAGCCGTTCGCTTGAAAGAACGCCGTCGCAACTAAACAAAGAGCTTCAAAGCGAATCGTCTAGTTCCAACAATATCAAAACGATTCAGTACCCTCTTGGTGCTGGATCGTTCTTCGTATCCATTTCACCGGCAGGGGCAGCTCGTGAAATTGAATCGGTTCTCGCTATTCACTCATTTTCAACGTGCTTATACCGAATGGCGTTTCGGCGCCATCGATGCGACAGCTGCGGTAGGTGTACGAGGCGAACAGGCGGCTGCACAACTACTGCGGCGGAAAGGCCTCTTGGTCATCGCACAGAGTGAATCGGATCGGTTCGGTGAAATCGATCTCATCGCGGTTGATCGCAGAAAACAGACGCTCGTATTTGTGGAGGTCAAAACACTTGCCACCACCAAACCAGGCCATCCTGCCGATCGAATCGACCGCATCAAGCAGCAAAAAATAACGCGAACAGCCTTGCGTTACCTAAAAAGAAAACGCCTTCTAGGAACCGCGACAAGGTTCGATGTCGTTGCCGTTTGGTGGCCGAGTGACCACTCTGTGCCTACTCGAATCGAGCACTACGAATCCGCATTCGAAGCGACCGACTCGTATCAGCTGTACTGACCTTGCGAGTGCGGCCTATCACGCGGCAATCACGAATTGAATTCTGTTAATGCGGGGTCAGGACAGCCATTCTCGTTGAAGCCTTTTGCTCTCAACAAACAGGCATCGCATTTTCCGCACGGCCTTCCTCCCTCACCAGGGTCATAACAAGATAGCGTAGCTCCGTAATCAACACCGAGCTCCATTCCCCGAGCGATGATTTGAGCCTTGCTCAGATGAATTAAAGGCGTGTGGATGGTGAGTTTTCTAGACCGATTAACACTATCCTTTGTCGCCAAGTTCGCCATTGCCTCGTAGGCAGAAACAAACTCTGGCCGGCAATCTGGATAGCCACTGTAATCCAGTGCGTTGACGCCGATAAAGAGATCTCGGGATGAAATTGTTTCGGCGAAAGCGAGTGCGAGTGACAAGAAAACCGTGTTCCGTGCTGGCACATAAGTGACAGGAATGCCATCACCTAGATCATCGACCGACTCCGATTTGGGAACCTGAATCGTTTCATCGGTCAGCGCCGAACCACCGAATTGCGCTAAGTCGATCTCAACAACACGATGAGAAACCGCTCCCATCTGCCCCGCAATTTTCTTGGCACGATCCAGCTCGTAACAATGACGCTGGCCGTATTGAAAGCTGATCGCATGAGGCGCAAATCCCTCCGCTAACGCAATTGCTAAACAAGTCGCGCTATCCAACCCACCAGAAAGCAAGACAACCGCGGGATCACCATCTGACATTGCGAATCCTCTTTACGCTTATTTCTTCCACAGTTTGCGACCAATCGACGGGCTGTAGTTGGTCCAATTCCCATCGACCGACACATCCGACTCCATCACGCTCACATAGGATGCCAACTTAGCGTCTAGATTATCCAGATGGTGCAAGGCCACCGCCTCAAGCGTCACGGGCACCTTCGGGCTACCGAATTCCAATTGACCATGATGACTGACAATCAAATGTTCCAGTTGATATCGCAGTTCCTCGGGGACCGGATGTCCCTGCGACGCCAGCATCGCTATTTTCTCACCCAACATCTGAACCCCAATCACGATGTGCCCCACGAGTTGACCACGGTCGGTATAAGCAATCTCACCATCGCCCGCCAACTCTTCGATCTTCCCTGAATCATGCAAGAACGCTCCCATCATCAAGAGCTCTGTATCGATTTCTGGGTAACGCGGGCCGATGAGTGCAGCCAGGTCCATCAAATCCACCGTGTGACGAATCAATCCACCTGGGTACGCGTGATGATTGGTGACCGCCGCAGCTGACTTCTGAAATCGCCGCATGAGCTCAGCATCAGCCAAGTACGCTTCTCCTAACTGACGGAGAGACACATTTTTGAAGCCGCCAATCGTTTTCTGCAGGTGCTCCAGTAAACGATCTGATTCAGCACGGTCGTAGCGTTCGAAGTCAGCTGCATCGACTTCAGAAGGATCCATACGTTCGATGTTCGAAACGATGACCTGCAGCGCACCGTTGTGAATTTGCGTGCGACCGCGACAAAAAATGTAATCACCTCGATCGAAACATTCGAAAATATGCTCATCAGCATTCCAAAGCATGCCTGCGATCACTCCGGAACGATCAGCTAGTCGCATGAGGATGTATTTTCCCCCTTGGCGATTGACCCGCAATTGTTTGTCTGCCGCGCGGAAAGCTTGCTCTAGGTGGAGACCATCAGTTAATTCAGAGATGGCAATACGATTCACAATATTCAACTCGGTTGCGAGTATTCAGGCCGCGAAGCCTGCCGAAGAGTGACAGGGGAGCGGTGACGACAGCAGGCCGCCCATGACAACAGGATGGTCGCAGTCCGTACAAATTGACAAGATGGGCTGAATTTTGGCCCCAAGATACTGAACGATTCCTCTTTTTCCTATGCTTTTTGATCGTTATCGATCACAACCCAATAAGATTAAGATAGTGGAAGGTCCGA
>JARGNK010000159.1:0-8641 GCA_029213145.1 Rubripirellula sp.
AGCGCGATGGCAAGGTCATCTGCCAGTCCGGTGATTTTGCTTAATCGCAAACCGGCTTCCAATTCAATTTCATACTGAGCGATCACCGGACCGGTTTCGATCTCCACGACGCGGATATTAAAACCAAAATCTTGAAAGGTTTCTTCGAGGATGCGTGCTTTCCGGCGGACCTCATGCAACTGTTCCTCATAGCAAATATCATCACTCTGCTCTAACAGTTCCAAGCTCGGCAACCGATAGTCCTCGAATCCCGAAGGTGCGGCTTCCTGAACGTTTTTGAACAACTCTTTTCGTGGATCGACTTTGGCCTCCGCCCCACGCACCTTGGGTTTCGGTACACGCACTTTGGGTTGCGGCACATCATGCGATTGATCATTTCGCACTTGTAGCGTCTCATCCCCGACTTCGACGTCACGAGTCGCTTGAACGTCACTTTCCTCTTCTGATTCCTCTTCATCTTCATACTCGTATCCGTCGCCCGGATCCGCGTTGTACGGGTCAGTTTCGGAATCCGTTTCGCCATCTTCTGGATGACCCTCATCGAGCGATTGTTGATCCTCGTCTGCATCGGCCTGCTTTCGTTTTGGCCGCATGAACTTGATCTTCGGTTCTGAGCGTTTTTCTTCCCCTGCCTCAGACTCCTCTTGCTCACCTTCCAACGTGATCGGCTCTTCCAGATCCGTGAAAGGCTGTCTTCTTCGGCGTGGCGATGGGAGCACGGCAGCAGCTCGCCTCATTCCGCGTTGAGAGGCCCTTGCCCCCTTCGAGACAAGGTTTTTACTGGCGTACACCAAGGCGTAGTCGGTCGTCAGCAAGACACCAACAGACAACAAAGTGAGAGTCAGAATCCAAGCCCCCGCGGGTGCAAAGTGCTCCAACAACCACGTTGACGTCATGGCGCCTAACAATCCTCCGCTCCCCCACACAGGCATCGATTCAGGTTGCATTGGCGAAAGCGATCCAGCGGTCGCCACGCCAATCACAATGATCGTGCCACCCAGCGAGCGCAGAACAGGCGCATTGACATGTCCGCGAAATAACAAGGCCGTGGAAATCCCTCCCAACGCGGCAATCACCATCGCCGATGCGATCCCCAGATTGTCGAACAGAATCGCTGCAATCAAAGCTCCCCAGTAACCACAAGCATTCGTGATCGTTTGGTTAGCTGGATAGACGCTGATGTCGGGCGAGTAGACGGCATTGATCGGCCACAGCGGGGTATCGATCGGATCAGCAGGACTTCGCGTCACGACCGACACCGTGATCATCAAGGTGATCGCTACCAAAATGATCGCGCTGATATCCCGAGTCAGATTCGGCGTTCGCTCTGTTTCTTCTTCGATCTCTTGGAGAGGTGCTGTCGCCATGGAAAAGCCGATGGGTTCTATGCAGAAGATGGTCGCGCGGGAGCGCACGGACAGACGGAACCGTCCTAGACCTACCAATCGGCATTTGCGGCCACCTCAAGCAAGCCTCACCTGCCGAACCGACCCAACCCCGACAATCCGCAAACTCGAACGTCCGGATGACTTGCAACTTTGAATCCTGCCGCTAGCAACTACCAACTAGCAACTGCGAAATGAGATTGGTCACCGCGACCTGTCACTCGGCATAGTGAAAATCGATCGGGGCATCGATTTCAGGGTGCAAGCTTTGATGCACGGGACATTTGCGAGCAGCACTTTCCATGCGATCACGCATCGCCTGATCAGACACCGCGCCGGCGACGACCTTCACCACCGTCCGCAAGGCACCAATCCGTCGCACCGGTTGAGTCACCATCTCTTTGGTCACTTCGACAGTCGATCCGCTCAGATCGATTGCGTGTCGCTCGGCGACCAATCCCAAGATGGTCATCACGCAAGTTCCCAGCGCTGTAGCAACCAAGTCAGTCGGCGAAAAGGAAGCGCCCTGACCGCCATTGTCGGTCGGTGCATCGGTATGCAGCGTCATACCACTCGGCTTATGTGTCGCGTCAACCCGAAGCTTACCGGAATAAACAGCATCAATCTTCACAGCCATCAATCTGAATCCTTGCAGGTATAGTTGTCCAAGCCGCACAGAAACGTCGGCGACAAGCAGAGAAACGGGATTTAATAATCGGCAGAATTTTGTGCCGGTTAGCACAAACTGCGGGCCGCTCGCCGTGCCGAGCGAAAACGTTCAGGCCTGCGGGCCATAATTCTTACGCGGATCAACGCTGGGTGCTCAGGGAAGCGTTGCGAAGTGTTCAATTTCATCTCGCGTGAACTTGTTATTTAGACGAGCCCCCATCTGCGTGACAATTCGGGCAGCAGCATGGGAAGCGAGGTGTCCCGCTTGACGCCAACTCATGCCATTGGTGATTCCATACAGCAAGGCCCCGGCATACATGTCGCCAGCACCGGTCGTGTCTCGCGCTTGGACAGAAACGCCTTCGATCGGAAATGCCTCGCCCCCGTGCATTACCAACGAGCCCTTTTCTCCGAGTGTCATTGCAACGTTCTCGGCATGCTCGTGTAACTTGGCGGCACAGGCGATCGGATCGGACTCATTGGTCAAGCTCTTGGCTTCCTCCTCATTGCAGAAAAGCAGATCGACCGGCCCGGTAACAAGATCCCAGATTTCATCACGGATCAGGTTGATCAAGAATGGATCGGAGGCCGTCAAAGCAATTTTCGTCCCATGCTTCTTCGCCAGATCCATCGCTTGGTAGGCAGCCTCCCTCGTGGTCGTTCCTGTTAGCAAATAACCTTCGACGTAAACGTACTTGGCCGCCTTGATGAGCGGTTCGTGGATGTCTTCAGCGGTCAAGGTCGAGGAGGCACCGAGGTTTGTCAGCATGGTTCGCTGCGCATCCTCGGTGATTAGCACGGCACAAGTTCCGGTGGGAGCATCGGCCGGAACAACATCGATCGCCACCCCAAGCTTTCGCATTTCTTCGAGGAAGAATTTGCCGACCTCATCTTTCCCGACTTTCCCGACATAGGCTGCTGAACCACCTAAATCAGCCATCGCGACGACTGTGTTCGCAGCAGACCCACCAGCACACCGGTGCAGGGTACGGCCATTCAGCCCGCCCAGCACATTGGCTTGTTGCTCGTCATCAACGAGCGTCATGATGCCTTTTTCGATGACCAATTGGTCCAAGAGTGAATCTTCAACATCGGCCTGGATGTCAACCAATGCATTCCCAACACCAAATACGTCATATTCTGCCATGGCTGCCGTCTCACGCGGGCTATGTGGATTCCTGATTCCTCGGACAAAACAATCCGAAAGTCGGGACAACCTACCCGAAATGTGGACCCCTCGGAAAGGGATTCATCAAGCCGCCTCCATTCCCACCGTCGTCAGAAACAGGTGTCACAGGTCGAAAAAGACGCGACAGCCCCGGTCGAGTCAGCTTTGACGCCCGACCTCGATGACCCCGCCTGCTCGGGAGACGCCGCCGCTCAAGTGATCCATTTTCTCGTCCGTTTCCTCGACCGGTAATTTCTGACTGCTAGCTTGTGGCTGCCAGCGGGTGGTTCCAGTGGTGGGTTTTGGCTGCCGGTAGGAACGCGAATCAGGGTAGCGAGGTAGAGAGCTGGGCTTCTCTGCCTATCGGGGAACTGTATCACTGGGCTCCCGAACGATCTCTGGGCTCCTGAACGATCTCTGGGCTCCTGAACAACTAGATCACTCTCTGGGCCCTGAACAATTAGATCACTGAAATTCTGGCCCCTTCCCACACGACCATCTTGCCAAAACCACCATAAATCGCGACACTCTGTGGACCGATTGAAACCGTCGCGTGACCCCCTCGGCTGAAATGTGCAGCTGGGGTGCCGGATCACGCAGCTAGTCCCCCCATCCGCAGGCCCAATCGTGGCTCGCGAAAGGCACTTAAATGGCTCGATATACTGGTCCAAAAGCTCGTATTAACCGTCGTTTGGGCACTCTAATTTACGAAACAGCAGGGGCCGCGCGGGCTCTCGACCGACGCCCATCGCCTCCTGGAATGCACACTCGCGGACGACGCCCAAGTAACTACGGCTTGGCGTTGATGGAGAAGCAAAAGATCAAGCATTACTACGGCTTGGGTGAACGACAGCTGCGACGGTACTTCGACGCGGTCGGGCGGAAACCTGGTAACACGGGGGAACTGCTCTTGCTGATGTGCGAGCGACGTTTGGACAATGTGGTTCGACGGGTTGGCTTTACTAAAACTCGCCCGCAAGCCCGCCAGGGAATCGCCCACGGTCATTTCCGCGTGAATGGCGTCAAAGTGACCAAGCCGAGTTACCTTTTGCGTCCCGGCGATATCGTGGAAGTTCGCAGCCGTGAAGGCCTGAAGAACCTCTATCGCGGTGTGATCGCAAACGCGACCCCAGACGCTTTGGATTGGGTTACCTTCGACAGCGAAAACCTGAAGGCCACCATCCTCGGTCTTCCCGGCGCGAGCGACATCAGCTTGCCAGTGGACGCAAACAGCGTGGTCGAATTCCTGTCACGCTAGTGACGAATTGAATTCGTCGCAATGAAGGTCAGAACGGCTGCTGCGGTCGACGATTGACTGCGCAGCCAAGGGGCTCGCTACAGATGCCGGCCGCCCTACTCTCAATAGGGTCTTTTGACCCATCCTCTTGTGAGAATCTTTTTCTGTGATGCATGCTCCCGTTGTTGTTCTCGGTGGCGGTCCCGGTGGATACGCTGCTGCATTCCTGGCGGCCGATGAAGGCCTGGACGTCACTATTGTCGAAGCCGAACCGCGTCTCGGGGGCACCTGTCTGTTACGTGGCTGCATCCCCAGCAAAGCGTTGCTGCACGTCGCCAAAGTGATCGGCGAAGTGGATGAACTGCGCGCTGATTGGGGTGTTGAGTACGACGCTTCACCCAAGATCGACATCGACAAGGTGCGAGCCCGTAAAGACAAGGTCATCGCCAACTTAACCGGCGGCTTGGGACAACTCGCCAAACGCCGCAAGGTCCGGGTCATTCAGGCGCGAGGCAAATTCCTTAATTCCACCACGCTCCAATTGGAGGGAGATCACGAATCGATCCCCGAAGGCAATCAGCTGACGTTTGACCACTGCATCCTGGCAACCGGCAGCGTCCCGGCGATGCCTCCGGCATTCGATATCGGCAGTGACCGCGTGATGGATAGCACCGGCGCGTTGAATCTAGTCGACATACCAGAAACGATGCTGGTCGTGGGGGGCGGATATATCGGCCTCGAAATGGGCAGCGTTTACGCGGGCCTGGGGTCGAAAGTGACCGTTGTCGAGTTGATGGATGGCCTGCTGCCCGGCGCCGATCGTGACCTTGTCAAACCCCTTGCCAAGGAGATCGACAAACTTTGTGAAGGGCGAGTTTATCTGAATACACGAGTCGGTTCACTGACCGAGGTGAATGACCAAGTGATCGTCACCTTCGAGGGTCCCGGTAAGTTTGGTAACGAACAATTTGACCGCGTCCTGGTCAGCATCGGCCGACGCCCGGTCACCAACGGACTGGGGCTGGAAAACACCCAAGTCGAGGTGAACGACCGAGGCTTTGTGGTTTGCGACAAGCACCAGCGAACCGCCGATCCACACATCATGGCAATCGGTGATGTCGCCGGTGATCCCATGTTGGCACACAAAGCGACTCACGAAGGTCGTGTTGCCGCCGAAATCTTGGCGGGCAAATCAGCTTCCTTCGACAAAGCCGCAATACCAGCCGTCGTCTTCACTGATCCCGAGGTCGCTTGGGCCGGATTGACAGAAGAAGAAGCCAAAAGCGAAGGGCGAAAGGTCGACGTGGAGGTCTACCCATGGGCGGCCAGCGGGCGTGCTCAAGCACTTGGCATCACCAACGGCTTGACCAAGTGGCTTGTCGATCCAGAAACAAGTCGAGTGCTCGGCTGTGGGATCGTTGGCTCGGGAGCAGGCGAACTGATCGCCGAAGCGGTCTTGGCGATCGAGATGGGCTGCGAAGTCGAGGACATCACCGAAAGCGTTCACCCCCATCCGACACTCAGCGAAACCTTGATGAATGCGGGTGAAATTCACTTCGGCACCGCGACCGAAATCTACAAACCCAAAAAGAAACCCGCCGCAACGGGTACCTAACCTCAGCCGCGGAGCAAGGCACGCGATAAGAATCGAGCATTGGCAGCACAGCGGGGAACCAGCCGCCTAGGATCGTTGAGCATCAGGTAGGCCTATTCCATCCCACATCGCTGCCAGACTTGTGGTGCTCGCCTGGCGGTTGCGGCGACGAAGGCAAAGGATGCGCCCAATTGAATGCTGACAGGCACTCCATGGTCATTGTAGCGCTGATGAATCCACAACTCACCCTTGGGCTGGCCAAACGCAACGAGCAGTAATTCATGGCGTGCACGCTGAATACGAGCTCGTTACTCTCGCTGCCTCTGCAGGGTCAACGGGCGAAATGGTGGGTGACTCCACACCGGCGATCCTCAGTCCGGGGCAAAGCTCCTGCATTCTTTCGTCACACTTCTGCCCAACCCCCGGAACACCACCCAAGAAGTAAATTCCCCAACCACGCTCCGCCCCCCGCTGAGCCAAGTGAAAATCATTTCGCTCCCGGCAGCCCGTTCAGGTAGTGGCATACCGCTTCGACGACTCTGCCACACAATTGGCTGGCCGTCAGCGAGGATTAGGTCAGCATCCTCAGTAACCTGCATCAACTCGGGCTGCTGATGATGAAGCATCACGTAATCCAGGTTCGCCGTGATCACATAACTCGGCGCTTCGCCTTGAATCAGCTTTTCGATTCGATCGACTGCTTCAGCGAGGCAAACGGCATCAAAAGGAGCATCCCAGACAAGGCAACTTGCCGCCGAATCACCATTAGGCTCGTCCGCGTGTGGATTATCAGCCTGAAGTGAAGGAAACTGGCTCGCAACGACAACCGGTTCGGCCGAGCCAGCACCACGGCTTGAGCCGATCGAGCAGGTAGCAGTCACGGAGTCCTAAACCAAAGAATGTCGATGAAACATAGACGAACGTCGGTGACTGGTGATGCTGGCAGCGGCTGGAAAGACACATTTCCATGGCCGATTACACCGAAGACTACGTCGATTTCTGCAATTGACAGCACCGCGCAGTAAGACAGTCACGTCGAAGCCCCCCTCTGATCATTCATTTATCGGACCCTGACGGCTGTGCGGATCGCGTCGCGGCGATCATGATCTGTTACATGAAGACTCCATCGCCGTCCCGCCCCCTAATTGTGTTGTCACTGGAAGGATTCGCCCGTGCCGCCCTCAGCTGCTACGGGTGCTCCTGGAACCGCACACCCGCCATCGATTCGATTGCCGGTGAAGGCGTCGTCTGGGACCGTATGACCGCCGAATCCGATGATTCCTCCGAGGTTCTGAAAGCGTGGTTCAACTCCGACTGGGCGGAACCTTGGCGGCAAGTCGGATCGGTCGAACTCGTCACCGATACCGTAGACCCGGTATCGAGCTGTTTTGACCACGTCACCTGCGTGCCTGCGACCGCCACCCCCGAACACCCGGTCGAGGATGTTGTCGAAACGCAGCTTGGCCGTGTGATCGCCGCAGCAATCGATCGCGATCAGAATCTTGACGACTGGAGCGTGCTTTGGATTCATAGCAATGCGCTGACACGCTGCTGGGACGCACCGAGACACCTTTTTCCCGATGAACAACTTGATGAGGACGACGATCTGGAACCTCCCGAGGAGGGAGAATCATTCGACCCGGACGCCCCCCAGAATCCTCTACCACCTCCACTCGAACGGATCTTTAATTGCACGTCGCCGCCGCAATATCAGCGACGCGAGGATGACCACCCAGACTGGCTCAGCTCGTGGATGCGGACCTACGCCTGCCAGATCCGACTCGTCGATTTGCTGATCGAAGTCCTGCTTGAATCGCTACAGGTCGAAGACCCCTGGTTCTTGCTGACTGGCACCTCCGGATATCGCCTGGGACAAGCAGGCTGGATCGGATCGAGAGGCAGAACGCTCCGCAGCGCCGACATCCACTTACCTTTAATCGTCAGCGATCTAGGACCGCTGCGTATTCCGCGGCTAACAGCCAGCGGAGTCGTCACTGACCTACTGCGGATGCTGGCCCAAGAAAGACCGCAGATCTTGCCGGAACAAATCGAGGCCGATTCGGATCCTAAAAATCAAGTCGAAACATCTTCAAAGCACGTCCTTCGCGCAATCACAACGCCACATTGGTTCTACGTTCAAGAGCAAGATCTGGGGGAGTCACTGTTCCTGAAACCTGATGATGTTGAAGACTGCAATGATGTCGCACGCGTCCGAAAGGAAATCGTGAGTGGCTTTCGTCACCCCGATTGAATTCGGCATCCCAATTGAATCAGCCTAGCCGGGAACTGATACTTGCGGGAACTGATACTTGCGGGAGCTGATACTTGCGGGAACTGATACTTGCGGGAGTTGACTGAACTATTAAAAAAACCCTGCTGATCGTGTGATCAGCAGGGTCTCTGTTTAATTGACGTTTTAGCAACGCTTATGCGTCGGTTGCAGCATCGACTTCTGGTGCTGGAGGTACGTCGTCGCTGGCGCTCTCTGGTGCAGGCATTTCAGGCGAAGCCATTTCGACCGTGCCACATCCAGCACATGGAGTTGAGCCACATGGGCTCGAAGTTGCACATGGGCTCGAAGTTGCACA
>JARGNK010000159.1:8741-16255 GCA_029213145.1 Rubripirellula sp.
CACATGGAGTTGAGCCACATGGGCTCGAAGTTGCACATGGGCTCGAAGTTGCACAGCCACCGCAAGGAGCGGTTTCGCAAGGAGTTGCGGTTGCACAACCGTCGCATGGAGCAGCCTCGCAAGGAGCAGCCTCGCAAGGAGCAGCACATGCTGGCTCAGGTGCACAGCAGTTCGAAGCGTGACGTGCCTTCAGGCGTGCCAACAAACCGCCGCCACAGCTGCGGCTCTTGAGACCGCTGAACAGGCCACCGCCACAGTGACGGCTAGCGTGACCGCTGAACAAGCCACCGCCACAGTTGCGGCTCTTGTGACCACTGAACAATCCGCCGCCACAACTTCGAGCGTGAAGACCTGAGAACAGACCTCCGCCACAGTTGCCAGCTTCAACTTTTGTTTCATTCATCGCCAAGCTCGCACCAATCAATAGTGCGAATGCGGCAATGCCGCTCACCACAGTCCGATTCATCGTATTCTCCCAAGAGTTCGGAGTGTAAGGTGCGATCCGAATTCGCACATCTTGTTTATGAGCCCGATCCCTGGAGCTCCACTGTTTGTCGAGCTACCGGCCACATACCGGCGGCGAATCGACATCTGCAGGAGCGAAAGCTAACCGAAGCAAAATAGGCAGCTTGAGCAAACTTTATCGCTCACGCAAATTCGAGGGATAAAGTAACCCTCGGGGACCCGGTGTCAATTGGGCCTGAAGTCCAATTGGAGCGATTTTGTTTCCAATGGCGGGTAAATCCCGCAGCGGAACATCCAGTTTTTCGCGCGAAACCATGAAAAAACGGCCTCCGACGAGGCCGTTCCAACAAATCAAGGCTTTTCTGCCTTTGAAAACAAATTTCGATTTCCTCGTCTCAGCGGGAAATCGCCCCCTCTGTGGAGGTGGCTTGAGCGGGATTCACCGGTTGATTCTCTGTTGCTGGCGGTGAAAGTAACTTTGCCATCAGGTCCCCGTTTTCAAAATCAATCACCATCGGCGGTTCGTTCGGATTCAGTTCCATCGCTAGCCCGGAAATACGCCAAGCAGCCGACTCCTGATGAACCGCCCAACCAACTTGGTATTGGCTGCTGGTACCATCCTCGTTCGGCTCACTCCAAATACTGTGAACAAGTGCCGAAGAGGGATCATTTGGCACGTTTTCGAAACGAGTTACCTCGAATCGAGCATCAGGCGAGCCAATCGGTTGAACCGACTGGCCGATTCGCTTCAGCTCGCTGTTGGCTTTTTGGGTCAGTAATTCATTGGCACGTGTATCCTCGCCACCTCGGCGAATTTCATCCAAAAACTGACTGACCACGTCTGCGGGTGACTGACTAACAGGGGCGACCGCCACAGGGGTCGCTGTCACCGTTTCGGATTGCGGAGACGCTGGAGCCTCAGCGACCGGGTCCGAATCAGAACCACAACCAACGAAGGCAAGAAAACCGGTGAAGATTGGGAGAAATACCAGACGATTCATGCTTCGTCAGCCATAGATGGGAAAGAAGTTGGCAAAGACTGACCGACGGTGTACTGAAATTCGCGAGCGGCCGTCAAGACAAGTTTTCACTTTCACGCCCAGTCCGATTGCGCTGCGGTATCACAAATGGCACCAAAAATCATTCCGCGAGCGCCTGATTTACATCAATCCCAAGACTTCACCTTTCGTCCCGAATAGGTTTCTTTCACAATAGCACGGCTTCCCAGCGATCCAGCCCAACCGAGATCCAGCCCAACCGATCCCCCAGCATAAGCAGCACTGACACGATGCCTTCGGATTCTTCAACGACCATTGCCGTGGATGGCCAGCTGGTTGACTTACGGAATCGCAACCTGGCGGCGTTCTTGGCCTGGCTGGTTCCTGGTCTGGGTCACTTCTATCAAAAGCGATACACCAAGGGCGGCCTGTTTTTGGTCTGTATCTTGACGGCTTGGATCCTCGGGCTCGCGATTGGTGGCAGTCGTGTCGTCTATGCCTCCTGGCAACCAGGGGACAAACGTTGGCACTATCTAATGCAGGCGGGTGCGGGGGCTGTCGCGATGCCAGCTTTGATTCAAGGCAACCGCATGCGAAAGGCAACGGAGAACGGACGCACACTGCCCGGCTACGAACCGCTTTGGAATGGCTTCATGGCACCACCCCTTCGCCCAGTCATTGAAAGTGAAGCAGACGAAGTGGCTGCGTGGTACGCCCAAAAAGGTGCCGGTTATGAAATGGGCACCTGGTATACCGTCATCGCTGGGCTGCTGAATATTTTGGTCATCTACGACGCTTATGGTGGACCGCTTGCGGTACCGATCAGCGGCCGAAAAAAAGAAAAAGTCAAAGATCAAAACGACGAAACTCCTGAAACCAGTAATTAACCTTTGGTGGCCCCGAACGAAACGAAACAGATGTTAGAAATTTCTCCTGGCTACCTGCTCAATTACCTGCCGCTGATCATCTCGATCGCGGTGGTTTTTGGCGCAACGCGACACGAAGACCCGGCTTTGATCCTTCGCCATAGCTGGCATACGGCTCGTTGGATTACCGGATTCATGCTCGTCATTTTCCTGATACTCTGCATCCTGGATTGGTGGGCCTAATTGATCGCCAAATCAATACACCCGAATCTCAATACGCATAACTCGCCCACGGAATCTCTGCTCTGATCTAAGCCGAAGAGAATCCAACGGACCGCTTGATATTCGAGAAACCCTCGCTCGACCGAATCGCTCGCGACACGAAATGACAGGAACGATCATTGATCGATGAGCTACGACCAAGCGAAATCATTGACGTAAATAAAGGGATCCACCATTCGGCAATGGTGTAGCCAGTACCCAGCGACGAACGATCCAACTGTCGGACCGTAGAATGCAGGAAGTGACATATGCCACGTGGTCACAAGCCGAACTGAACAAAATCAGCCGAATCGATATCAGACTAGTCGCGGTGCACCCGATTTTCGCCAACCCCGCTACGCTATCCCGCAATCGACGTAACGACACAGGTTAAACATGCGAGTTCTCACTCTGGGCGCAGGAACGGTCGGACGCTGGGTTGCCGATATGCTCTGTCGACGTGGTCATAGTGTGACAGTAGTCGACACAAATCCACACAATGTGCAGCGGATCAATAGCGAGTTGGATGTGCGGGCGATTGTCGGCAGTGCTTCGAGAAGCACTGTGTTGTTCCAGGCAGATGTCTGCGCGGCTGACATGTGCTTGGCAGTAACAGGCGATGACGAGGTCAACATCGTTGCCGCAAGCATGGCCAAAGCACTGGGCGCACGACGCAGCATCGCCCGTGTCTACGCGCCTGCATTTCGTGACCTCAGTACGTTTGACTACCAACGTCACTTCAACATCGACAGTCTGCTCAGCCTGGAGCAACTCTCCGCGTTTGAACTTGCACGATCCATTCGCAATCCCGACGCGATTCCGCTGGAACATTTCGCGCGAGGGCAATTGGAAGTTTATGAACTAGAAGTTCACGCCAAATCTCTCGCTGCCTGCCATAAATTACGAGACTTAAAAGTACCCGGCTCGGTTCGCATTGGATCCATTTCCCGTGGCGACCGAATGTGGATCGCCAGCGGCGAAGATGAGTTGCACGGCGGGGACCGGGTCAGTTTGATTGGCAGCCCAGAAGCTGTCGCCAAAACACGCTCACTCTTTTTGTTCGGTCCTGAAAAACGGATTCGACAACGTGTAATGATCGCGGGTGGCGGTGAAACAGGATATCACCTCGCGGATTCGCTAACGCGACGCGACTATAGAACGGTGATTCTCGAACGCGATTCAAATCACTGTGATCGGCTAGCCAAGCTCCTGCCGAAAGCTACGATCATCCACGCAAATGCCAATCGCCGCACGGTGTTGGAGGATGAAGGTGCCGGTACAGTGGATTATTTTGTCGCCTGTACCGGGAACGACGAGAGCAACATTATGGCCGGAGTGGAGGCAAGAGAACTCGGCGCGGCTAGAGTCATGTGCGTCGTCGGGCGGCCAGACTATGCCAACGTGGTTGGAAAACTAGGAATTGACCGGGCGGTCAGTGAACGAGACGTAGCCGCTCGCCAAATCCTTGGCTTTCTCAATGAAGGTGCCATTATCAGTCAACGCCGTCTACCTAATGGGTCGATCGGCGTCTACGAACTGGAAGTGGTTGAAGGAGCCCGTGTGACCAACGCCAGCCTCGCTGAATTGCCGCTAGCTGGCCGCTGTTTGATCGGCGCCATCGAGCGTGATGGTTTTGT
The DNA here is from genome assembly GCA_029213145.1 of Rubripirellula sp. GTDB lineage: Bacteria > Planctomycetota > Planctomycetia > Pirellulales > Pirellulaceae > Rubripirellula. The sequence continues at coordinate 12,969 of JARGNK010000159.1, forward strand.
CCGCGTACCTCAGGCCGATGATCGCCTGAAGGCGGGAGACGTGGTCGTGGCCTTGATTGATCCGTCGAACACCGAAGACAGCCTGGCACTATTCAATCAATGAGTATCGAAGTTTGGGCCGATGTGGGCGGAACGTTCACCGATTGCCTGGTGCACCGAGATGGACAACGTCGCACACTTAAATTGTTGAGCTGCGGTCGAGTCCTGGGACGATGTGCGGGACAGCCATCACAAAACAAACTGCAAATCGATGCCACGCCTGGACTATCGACGCCTGATTTCTGGGTCGGAGCGTCAGGCTGGTTGGTCAAACCCGATGGATTGCGTTCATCGATCGGCAACGTAACCGCCCATACAGAATCCGAACTGCAGTTTTCGCTCCCTGTAAAATTACCATCCCAGCAAGACGGTTTTGTCGTAGAACTCGATGCCGGTTTAGAATCACCCGTGCTTGCGACACGCGTGCTGCTGGGGATTCCACTCTCGCAACCACTTCCTGCACTTGATGTCCGACTCGGAACAACGCGGGGCACCAATGCGCTGCTCACCCGCCAAGGTGCTCCCACGGCACTGCTAGTCACGCGAGGATTCGGCGATGTTCTCCAAATCGGAGAACAAGACCGTCCAGAATTATTTTCGCTGGCGATTAAAAAAACAGTTCCTCTTACCACAGAGGTTATCGAAGTTGACGAACGGTTAGATGCGCAAGGGAAATTGGTGCAGCCCATCAAGCCCAGTCAGGTGCTTGAGCAGCTGCAACGGCTCAAATCCATGGGCATCGAATCCATCGCGATTTGTTTCCTGCACGCGCACATCAACGATCAACATGAACGGATCGCGCAACGATTGGCGGAACAATGCGACTTTGCCAACGTGTCGCGATCAAGTGAAGTGGCACCGCTAATCAAACTTGTTTCGCGAGCCGAGACGACGACGCTAGATGCCTACCTGAACCCCATTCTCGCTGGTTACTTAACCCGAGTCTGGAACCAGTTCGGAGGGGAATCCAACTGTTGCTTTCGATTGATGACCAGCAGTGGCAATCTTGTTTCGCCTGCCGCTTTTCGGGGACGTGATAGTATCCTTTCCGGACCTGCCGGAGGGGTTGTTGGTTTGGGGCACGTTGCCCGACTCGCCAAAGCAGAGGCTGCCATCGGGTTGGACATGGGCGGCACCAGTACCGATGTCAGTCGGTTTGAAGGCAAGGTGGGCCGACGCTACGAATCACGCGTTGCCGGCATCCGCGTAATGACTCCCATGATGGACATCGAAACGGTGGCGGCAGGTGGCGGATCGATCTGCAGCTGGACCGCGGAAGGTCGCTTGGCAGTTGGGCCCGACAGTGCGGGTGCTGACCCAGGTCCGGCCTGCTACGGGCACGGCGGCCCGCTGACCATCACAGATGTCAATTTGATCCTCGGTCGAATCCCGGAAAGTCGTTTCCCCTTTCCACTTCGGCGTGACGCGGCACAGCAACATCTTCAATCATTACTAAAGCAGCTCCCTGATAGCAGCCGTTATCTGTCCACAGAAGATTTAGCGGAAGGACTGCTGGACATCGCAGTCACCCATATGGCTGAAGCGGTTCGCACCGTTAGCACCACGCAGGGAAGTGATGTTCGCACGATGGCATTGGTGGGATTCGGCGGCGCAGCGGGCCAACATCTTTGTCGAGTCGCTCAAGCATTGGGAATGAAACGAATTGTGGATCACGCCGACGCCAGCATGCTGAGTGCGGTCGGCATTGGCTTGGCCGACGTTGGACGCGTCGTCACCCGAGGCGTTTACAAAAGCTTGTCATGCTGCAGTGCACAGCAAATTGAGGAAATCGCCGATTCACTCCGTCACGAAGCCGACACGCTGCTGCAATCTGAACCGGAATCGAATGGGCAAACGGCTTATCACTTGCAATGCGACTTGCGTTACCACGGTACCGAAGCCTCCTTGTCACTCGCGATCGATCCATTTGATTCCCTTGTGACTCGCTTTCATCAAACGCACGAAAGAACGTTTGGATATGCACAACCACAACGCGAAATCGAATTAGTAGCGATTCGATGCGAAGCCACACTACAGTCGAATCGCGTCGCTGAAGCTTCGCCGGCAGTCAGTGCAACAGCGGATAAAGAGCAGGTAAAATTGTGGCACCGCGGTGAGTGGATACTAGCCACCCAAATCGATCGCGGCACAGTCAAACCAAGTGATTCAATCGTTGGTCCAGCCATCATTGCGGGTTCCAATTCCACGTTGGTGGTTGAACCGGGCTGGCGTGCAAAAGTGATTGCGGAGCAAACGATCGAATTAACGCCAATCACCGAATCAAAACACTCGCTCGACACCATCCAGGCACAACGGCCTGTGGGACAGGCAAGTAGCGATCCCGTCCTGTTGGAAGTACTCGCCAGGCGTTGGCAAGGCATTGCGGATGCGATGGGCGAGGTTTTGCGACGCACTTCCATCAGCGTCAATGTAAAAGAACGACGGGATTACAGTTGCGCAATATTCCGTGGCGATGGATCCTTGGTCGCCAACGCACCTCACGTCCCGGTTCACCTCGGCGCCATGGGGCACACCGTTCGACACCTGATGCAGGTGTTTCCCGAGATGTCAGCCGGTGATTGCTACCTCAGCAACGATCCATTTTCGGGTGGCTCTCACCTACCCGATGTCACCGCCGTTTCGCCAGTATTTTGTGACACTGAAAATCAAACAGGCAGACGCCCCGATTTCTTTGTAGCCTCCCGCGCTCACCATGCCGAGATCGGTGGGCGCACACCTGGGTCAATGCCTCCCGATGCAAAATCACTTGCCGAGGAGGGGGTTGTGATCCGTGATTTCCCATTGATTCGCGCAGGCCAAACCAACCTCAACGACCTTCGTGAACTCTTATCGTCCGGTCCTTTCCCCTCTCGCTGCGTCGATGAGAACCTGGCTGACATCAAAGCACAGCAAGCAGCTGGAGCTCATGGCAGCCGAGCACTGGCGGAACTCGCGCAGCAGTACTCGATGGAAGTCTTGGACGGACTAATGAGCCGGCTATTGGAGGTCGCGAGACTCGGTATCGTCAGCTGGATCGAAAGTCTTCCCGAGAAACCTCTTCAGTATCAAGATCAGTTGGATGACGGCACAAGCATCGCGATTTCGATGCAAAGAACGGATCAGCGCCTAAAGATTGTTTTCGATACTGCTGGTGTGCATCCCCATGGGTTCAACGCGACACCGGCAATCGTGACAGCCGCGGTGTTGTATGTGCTACGAACCGTTTCTGAGTCCGATCTACCTCTTTG
>JARGNK010000160.1:0-1231 GCA_029213145.1 Rubripirellula sp.
TTCCAGGATGCCGCGTGGCGTCTTACGGTTCGTCACTTTTCAGTCGCCATTGTTTTGACTTGATTGATTGATTTTCAGTTGGTTGTTGAAGAAGTCAATTGATCGTTGGGCAATTTGCTCGCGACTTTCTGCTGCTCCGCGAAAACCATGGCCGCCATCGATCACTTTGTGCAGTGTTGTTGCAACACCTGCTTTTTGTAGTGCGGCATGCAGTAGTTCGCTTTGGTTGTACGCAACCAGGCGATCTTTGTCGCCGTGCAGATGCAAAAAGGGAGGGTCCTGTGGACTGACATAAGTGATTGGATTTGCCTCGCGGCACTTATCTCGATTCTGCTGGATGGGGCCGCCGATGAATTTGGATTCGGGAGAATCGGGGGAGTTGTGATCGATGTTCGATGGAAAATCATTCATTCGCAAAAAATCGGACGGACCGAACCAATTGCAAACCGCTTGTACGTGAGAGGGGGTTTGTTGCGAAATCGGATGTGTTTCGAAAACGTCAACGTCACCCGTCGTGCCCAGCATGGCGACTAGGTGTCCGCCGGCAGAAGATCCCCAGGCTCCGAACCGATTGGGATCCAAGTGAAATCGCTCTGATTGATTCCGTAAAAAGCTTACGGCTGCTTTGCAGTCTTCGATTGCGGCCGGAAAGATTGCTTCGCCGCTTAATCGGTACTCAACAGAAGCAACCGCGAATCCATGCTGCAAGAGTACCCGCGCGGGACCAGCACCCCGCTTGGATCCACCCTGCCAACCGCCGCCGTGAACCCAGATTACCAGCGGGGTTGGGGCCTCTGATTTTGGTCGGTACAGGTCCAGCTTTAGAGAACGATCACCTACCTTGGCATATTCCATATCAAGGTCGACAGTGACTCCAGCAGGCACCTGGGGTGGACGTTGCTGACGCTGCTGTTGCGCGAATCCTGCTTGAATAGTCGAAATCAGCAAGAAAATGATTAGGCAGATTGAACGCATGAATGGCTCGCTGAGGCGGGGAGTGGAACAACCGATTATATGTCGGACACCAGCGGAGAAGGTGAAGGTTGTGGGATCGCTCGCCTGCAAAAAGGTTCACAACATCCATGCATTCTGGTAACGCGATGGGGGTGGCACTGCCTTCTGATGATGATCCCTCGACCGATCGTGGCCTGCAGATGCCGGGCGAGACGAGAGTGCTGGGCGTCGCGTCTGCCGTGTTGGGATCCGGCAGTCGCGTCTGCCGTGTTGGGAT
>JARGNK010000160.1:1331-16124 GCA_029213145.1 Rubripirellula sp.
GTCGCGTCTGCCGTGTTGGGATCCGGCAGTCGCGTCTGCCGTGTTGGGATATTGCCGAATGCGGTTTTGGCCCGAACACTGGTTTGTTAACCCAGCCTTGCAGTCACTGCTGGCGTTCTACGAACTGCTATCGCGTTGAAACAAGGCTGCTGCGGCAGGCAACTTGCAAAGAGCCCCTACGGCCGGCCATCAGTTTTCATATGAAAGCGACGATTGAAGAGATCGGGATCGAAGGGGTTTTCGACGATTGGCAAGCGAGAGGGGCCCGTGGACGAGACGTCTTGAGGCTCAACTTGGTCTGACGTATTTCCCTCATTCTCCTGCATTGTTGAACCCGAGGTTAATTCGGAGTCCGTTAATTGGGGAGCAGCGACTGATTGGGGAGTAGAAACCGGGGAGAAAGCCGCCTCATTCGTGGTGGTTTTGTTTGCGCTCTCTAGGGAGGCAGTTTCTGCGTTCAGGGCACCGGCAGTCATTCCGACCCAACGCTGCAAACCATTGACGGCTTTCGCATTACGTAGACCCAGTGGCGTTTCCCCACCACCATGTTTGGTGGTCGCATACTTCAGTAAGGGGCTGTCGGCCGGATTGTCGTTATCAAGGTACGGCAGCGTGGCGTCCAAGTTGAATCGCGTAAATTCTGCGGAGGCTCGTGTTCCAGAGGGCGGAGCAAAAATTCTCCACTTAACATTGGTTTGATCGGCTAGTCGATGTGAATGGCAATTGCTGCAGCGATTGACAAGCATCGGCTGAATTTGGCTAGCGAACAACTGCAAAGGACGTCCTTCAATGGACTTAGAAGCATTTTCGATGACTGGTGATTCAAACTGAACCGGAGCAATCTGCGGTGGTTCCGCAGTCGAGTGATTTTCTTTTGGACGGGTACGATCCTGGGAGATCCGGCGGTCGAGTCGCTGTTCGATCCGTCTCGCTTCGGGGCTTGTCGCATCGATGGCATAGGCGGCACGTAACTCCGCAGCCGCTAAATCGAACAAGTCATAGCGTAAGCACCAGCTTGCGTCGGCAAGGTGGGTGTTTAGATCCCCCGGTTGCTGGTGGTCGACCCTGAATTGATAGAGATTACGAATTGACGGTGCCCAGCATGCGACTTGTTCCCGTCGGAGGCGGATCTCGCCTCCCTTCCGAGACCGTACGATGACGTATTCGCCTAATTGGCGGGCCTGGCCAAACAAAACATGGTCGTTTTTCAGCAGCACGCAGCCGTCGGGCGGTGGGGATGGGGTGAGATTGGGCGAATTCGATCGGGTCGAATTCGATCGGGGTGACGACACCTCGTGCGGAGTGTCCCCGACATCTGCTGTTTGGGAGCAAACGGTGGTGGTCAATGCCATCAAAACGGTGGCAAGCATCGCGATTCGTTGGTTTAAAGAGCCCATGGGGATGTGGACTATCAAACTTTGCGACTTCAAAGCAATCCAGGTTCTGGCTTCGGTATTATGTGGAGGTTCGACCCGAAGATGTGATTGCGGGCTTTATCGATGTACGTAGCAGATAGAAAAATATGTTTCACAATTTAAAAACGAGATTATCAGTATTGGCAGCCGTTTCCGTAGTCGGTTTAGCTGCCGCAGGGCTTAGCGACTTCGCTCATGGCGAAGAGTATCTGAATGGGATCAAGTGGGAACCGCCGGCGATTGTCACCCCGGGCGATGCCAATGCTGATCCCCCGTCCGATGCGATCGTTCTGTTCGACGGAGCCGATCTTTCAAAATGGAAGAATGGGGACAATTGGTCAGTCAAAGACGGGGTCGCCTATTCGGGGCGAGGTAAGTTGGTGAGCAACGAGTCCTTTGGTGATTGTCAATTGCATCTTGAATGGAAGGCTCCTGAACCAGTCAAGGGAAGCGGTCAAGGACGTGGCAATAGCGGTGTGTTTCTTATGGACCGCTATGAGATTCAGGTGCTCGATTCCTACGATAACGAAACCTATCACGATGGTCAGGCTGGTGCGATTTACAAGCAGACGCCGCCCGCGGTCAACGCGATGCGGCCGCCGAGCCAGTGGAATACTTATGACATTTTTTGGACTGCGCCCCGCTTTGATGATGGTGGCAAGCTGGTCTCACCGGCTTACATCACCGCGATCCACAACGGGGTTTTGATTCTGAATCACTTCGAGTTGAAGGGCGATACTCCGTACAATCGGCCGCCTAAGTATCAGGCCCATCCCCCGACCGGACCGATCTCGTTGCAGGACCATGGTAACCCCGTCGGTTTCCGCAATATTTGGGTGCGTCCCTTCCAGTCGGCGAAAGGTGAACAGGTCCGTCAACCTTATTTGCGGAACGGCGACAAAGAGACGCCGATCGAGGACTAACGCAACGCGACACGTTTTTGTCTAAGACAGCAGTCTTGTCTAAGACAGCAGTTGTGCGGCGAGCTGTTGCTCACAGGCGCCCACAACTTTCGCGATCAGCTCATCGGCTTCTTGGCCGCTGAGCGTTGCGTCGTGCCGTTGCAATTCGACGGTCATTAGCACGCGTTTGCGATCCTTTCCGTCCTTCTTTTCGTTCCGGTAGGTTTCGCGATAAGTGATGTGCGTCAGCTCGGAGCCGACAGCTGCTCGGACCACATTTTCCATTTCACTCCAACGAACTTTTTCTTCGACGATGAAGTTCAGGTCTCGTTGGATCGATGGAAACGAACTGATCGGTCGTTGCTTGGGAACAAGATCTGAGGATTCAAGCAACTGGTCGAGCGAGATTTCGGCGACCACGACAGGGGGAGGCAGTTTCCATCCCTTGAGCGTTTTTGGGTCGACCATGCCGAGATATCCGAACGGTTTGTCACCAAGTTTTAGCTCGACTGCACTCCCCTTGGTCATACCGTCCCGCTGAATCGGTGTTACCGACATCGGTGCTTCAACACCCATTCGCTGGACGAGCGTTTCCAGCACGCCCTTCAATTCAAAGAAATCGCGTCCGGAAATGATCCCGAGCGAATACTGTTCTGCTGGCAGGGTGTCGTTGGCTGCGTTGGGCAAGTAAATATGCGCAATTTCGAATAGATCAGCCGCGATGCTCGAGGAAGCCCAGTTGTTACCGCGTCCCTCTAGCAGGCTGGGTAATAGGGTCCTTCGTAGGCGTTTGGCCCCCTTGAGCATTGGAGTCTTAGTCTCCAAGGCAGGTCGGTCCGTCCAAGGAGAAAGTGCCTGATCAAGTTTTTTGGTGACGACGCTTGGTGTCATCGCCTCGCTCAAACCGGCGGCCGTCATGATCAACCGAACACGGTCAATCGCGGTATCAAAGTCGCGTTTGGAACTGGGAGCGACCGGGATGGGCGAATCTTCTGGGATCTTGTCGTATCCGTGAATCCTCGCCACCTCCTCAATCAGGTCGACCTCGCGGGTCAGGTCATGACGCCAAGAGGGAGGGACGTATTTGATGTCATTGCTAGTCCCATTCGCTTGGCATCCTAGTGCGGTCAGGATTCGTATGACTTCGGTTTCGTCGATTTGAATTCCCAGGATTCGTTCTAGCTGATACTTTCGCAACAAGATCGGTTCACGCGGAGCAATGTTGGCTGCTGTATCGATCACGCCGTCGGCGACTTTGCCACCCGCCACGTCAACGATGATTTCGCAGACTCGACGACTCGCCCAATCAACCCCGACCGGATCGACCTTGCGTTCGAACCGGTAAGACGATGGGCTGTGCAACTTGAGCGTTCGCGCCGTTCGACGCACCGACAGTGGTGTGAAAACGGCTGACTCGATCACAAGGTCCGTTGTGGTTTCGGTGACTTCCGATTCGGCACCACCCATCACGCCAGCTACCGCACAAGCTTGGTTGGCATCGGCGATCATGCACATCGTTGGATCGAGTGCATAACTGCGGTGATCAATCGCTTCGATCGTTTCGTCTTTGTGGCCTGGTCGCACGATGATGTGCGAGTTCGCGACTTTGGAGTAATCAAATGCGTGAAGAGGTTGGCCGCACTCCATCAGCACGTAATTCGTTGCGTCGACAACGTTATTGATGCTCTGGTAAGTTTCCAAAGTGCCATCGGCTTTCCGTTTCCAAAACACCGATTGCAATGCCTCGACCATCCAGTCGGGGCTTTTTCCCACTTTGACGCCTTGAATCACACGAGCGGTGTACCGGGGACAGGCATCGACGAATTGGTTTTCGACGGTCAGCAGGTCCTCGACCGAGGTGTTCGAAGTTTGCAGTGCTGGCGAGGGCAACTGCAGTGGATGGTCGTACAGTACTCCAATTTCTCGAGCCACTCCGATGTGGCCGAGGCAGTCACCACGATTACTGGTCACTTCCAAGTCCAGCACGATGTCGCCATTGATTTCGTCAGTCCCCTCGTGATTGAGGCCGGACAAACTGAGGCGATGTGCCAATTCCTCGTGGCTCATCGGGAGTTCGATGTATCGGGCAAGCCATTTCAGCGAAACAAGCATGGAAATCAGGCGGCGTGAGGTGAAATTCGAAAGCTTAACGATCTCGGTAAGAGGTCGTTCGTGGAGCCCAAGTCTATCGGATCGGCCAAAATCGTAATACCGCCGGTCCAATCGCATCAGCAGGGCTCGACTCTGCCAGCTAAGATGCATCCGACGATTGAATTGCCCGGATTTGACTCTGAAATTTCAATTTTATTGACCCGGAACGTACCATGATAGCGCGAATGATTGGCACCCTCGCTTTGCTCTTGCCATTCGGCATGGCGGGTGCCTGGGGAGCGGAACAGCCGAACATCCTGCTGATCATGGCAGATGATGTCGGCATTGAAGGTTTGGGCTGCTACGGCGGCGCGTCGTATCAAACGCCCCATTTGGACTCGCTGGCGGCTGACGGTCTGCGATTCACACATGCTTTTTCCCAGCCGCTCTGCACGCCAACTCGCGTTCAGATCATGACCGGCAAGTACAACCACCGAAATTGGAAGTACTTTGGGATTCTGGACCCTGGTGAAACCACGTTCGGGCATCTGATGAAGTCTGCTGGGTACGCGACCGGAATTTTTGGTAAGTGGCAACTGACTTCTTATGATCCGCCCGATCTTCCTGGCGCAACCAACCGGCGCGGGACGGGGATGCATCCGAAAGATGCTGGCTTTGACCGTTACTCACTGTTCCATGCTTTAGAGACTGAGGACAAGGGTTCTCGCTATGCCAATCCGACAATGTTAGAGGGAACAAGTGGAGACGATGGCTCGTTGAAAACCTATCGTGGTCGGTATGGTGAAGATGTTTGGGTCGAAAAAATACTCGGTTTCTTTGATGATCATCGCGGCACACCGACGTTCGCCTATTATCCGATGGCTTTGCCACATTGGCCCTTTGTACCGACGCCGATTTCGGATGGCTGGGATCCCGCTGCAGAACAAAGGGAAGACAATGAACTGTTTCCCGATATGGTTCAGTACCTAGACGAGATCGTTGGCCGCTTGGTGTCTGGTTTGCGCAGTCGGGACTTGCTCAAGAATACGATCGTGTTGTTCTATAGCGATAATGGGACGCACGCGAAGGTCATTTCTGAGATGCAAGATGGCCGTCGCATTATCGGAGGTAAAGCAACTCCCCGGCAAACCGGGATTCACGTTCCGTTGATCGCTTACTGGCCTGATCATGTTCCCCAGGGAATCTGCGATCGGATCGTCGATGCGTCTGATTTTGTGCCGACCTTCTTGGAGTTGGCGGGAGCCGACTTGCCAGCTGCAGTTGGCAGCGACGGGATCAGTTTTGCTCCTTGGCTGTTCGGCGATAAAGGGCCAGAACGCGAGGCCGCTTTCTTTTGGTACGACCCGCGTCCAGGTTGGGACAAGGAACGTTTTGGTCGCCACGTATTTGCTCTAAATCGCGATTACAAATTGTTTCGAACTGGTCGATTCTATCGTTTGACCGAGCGTCCTTTGGAGGAGATTGAGATCAGTCCGTTGGCAATGTCTGTGGCTGATCGTCAAGCCAAGTCGCAATTGCAAGCGGTCATTGATGCAGCGCTGAGCGGCGTCGATGAGCCGCCCTTGGTCGACGCATATGGGAAACCCGAGCCAGATTTACTAGCGGTTCCCGAGAGTCGGGAAGAGACTCTGCAAGCCACGCGAGCGATGCTCGATGGAGCAGAGGAATATGTCTACGGTAACGCCGAGGTGGATCAACATCGGTTGTGGTTGTTTAAGCCGCTTGATCTCGAGGTTGGGGAAAAGAGACCTTGCGTGTTCTTCATCCATGGGGGGGGATGGGGAGGTCGTCCCGAATTATTGGCGGCTCAGTGTGTTGCGGTGCAGCGGCTTGGCTACAACGCGGTAACCATTCACTTTCGGCCGCCTGGAAACAAACGGACACCTGCCGATTCGTTACGGGATGCGCGGATGGCTTACCGTTGGCTGATCGAAAATGGCGAGCGATTGCAAGTCGATGTCGAACGAATTGTCGTTTCCGGTGGATCGGCTGGTGGTCACTTGTCGTTGGCACTCTCAACGATTGAATTACCCGGAGACCCTGTGATCGAGCATCCACCACGAGGGTTTGTCTTGTTCAATCCGGTGATTGACTTGGTGGATGGTTGGAGTGTCGGGCGCGAGCGATGCGAAAGAAGTGGAATTGATCCAGTTAGCTTCTCCCCGGCTCACCATGTCCGGTCAGGGCTGCCTCCGGTGTTGGTGCTGAGCGGAAGCAAAGATGCACTGATTCCCCCAAACTTGATCCGGGCGTTTCAGGAGCGGATGAAAAAAGCAGGCAATCGATGCGATTTTATCGAGTATCCCGAAGCGACACACGCTTTTTTCAACTACGGGCGAAATGAGAACCGTTACTTTCAGTGGACCATGTGGGAAATGGAAAAATTTCTGCAAGCAGCGTTTCAATGACCGGAAAAAATGCGGAAGGCGGGAATGGGACGGCGAGCCGCCGCAGGGGAATCGATTGCCACAGGCACCGAATTGGTCGTCACAGCTTCCATCAGGCTCGCCGTCAGCCAGGTTTTGAAAAACTTTCTCTTAGCGGTGTTCGAAGAAGCCTCCCTCGGGAATCGCGATGAAAAGCGCGCCCGCAATGCTGTGGCGAGCAGCCTGAAAACGACAATGCCATGGCGAGTAGCCTGAAAACGGCAATGCTGTTTTCAATAGCCTGAAAACGGTAGACTAAATCTATCAGTAATCCATCCCGCCTCAACGTTTGTTTGCCATGTCCATCTTGGTTCAGTGTCCTCGCTGTAACGGTGCTGTTTCAATTGCTGACCAGGCGGCTGGGAAGCGAGTGAAGTGCCCACATTGTGCCGAATCTTTCTTGGCACCAGGGATTTCGGCAATGGAGAAGGTGGACGACGAAGATGATTGGTTGTCACTGGACGAAAAACCACTCAAGTCAACTCCCGCGACACCACCGACGGAAACCACCTCGCCCGTTGGTAACGGTATCTCGGATGAGGATGATATCCTTGGTGAGTTCGCGCTTCCTCCGTTAACCACTCCGCAGCCAAACAGCTCGCCCAATCGCGGCTTACCTCCGTTGAGCAAGGAGGAAGAGGCATTGCTGGCTGGTTTCGCCAGTGACACCGATGATTTCGCGGCTGATACCGAACTGCCTCCAAAGTCCCAGTCAGCACCGACCGGCACTTCGATGCCTGCACCGCTGGGAGCTTCGCAAACAAATTCGCCTGCACCAAAGCCAGCAACCCCGATCGAGTATGCGTCGGAGTATCGGGTGAAATGCAAAATATGTGGGACCTACCTTTATGCAAAGGCGCATCAGGCGGGGTCAAATCTTAAATGCTCCGATTGTCATTCACCCGTTACCGTCCCTCCGCCTCCCAAGGTTACCGGGGGAACCAAGATCAACGTGGCGAATGCCGAGACGTTTCAATTTGCGGAGTCAGCAGCTTCCAAGCGTGGCCCAGATCCATTCAAGAGATCAGCGGACAAGCTGCTGGAAGAGGCGTCTCGGGAGGAGGAAGTAAACGCCGAGCCGACTTATCAAGATGTCCCAAGTGTGAAAGATTGGGTGCTGAATGTATTTGGCATCTTTCGGGATTTGAGCGTGGTGGCTCATTGGCTTGGCTTGTCAGCGCTTGCGGCGATTCCAGCAGCGTTGGTGCTTCATTCCGAACAACAAATATTGATTCTCGGGTTGTTCCCAGCTGGGTTCTTTCTTGGGGTGCTTGTCGTTAGCTGTGGGTTTGCAATCATGCATGCGGTGGCCAACGAAGAGGAATCGGTGAGTGAATGGCCAACCTTGGATCCCTTCGCGTGGCTGGGGCAGTTAGCGATCGTGGTGGCTGCTGCGTCTTTGTGCGTGATCCCAATCTGGACAGTTTGCATGTTGGTTGGCTTGCCCACGTTGACCAGCATCTTCCTCACCATGGTTGTCGTTTATGTCACGTTTCCATTTGTGTTCTTGTCGATGCTCGACATGAACAGCTTTATGATGCCGTTTTCGGCAGAACTCGCGCGCAGTGCAACGCAAAGTTCAGAAGCGTGGGGCGGGTTTTATTTCTCCTCGGGTCTGCTGTTTGGTGGCTTGTTTTTGCTGCTTACGGTCACGAGCGCGTTCGGGATTACGGCAGCAACGATGATCGGGGTCACCGCGGCGATTGGTGTTGCGTTTGCCTATTTCTCGATGGTTGGGCGGCTTGCATTCGCAATTGGCCAGAGTGTTAATGCGCCGCCGAGAGTCGATCATGTTGATCGAAGTCGTCACAACGATGTGAGCTAATCCCCGAATCAGTCGCCGACTGTTCCAGTCCCGTAATTGTCTAATTGTCGGCAGCAAATTTGAGAGGTCGAGTCGCTGCCCGGTCGTCCGCTGCTGCCCGGTCGCCCGCTGCTGCCCGGTCGCCCGCTGCTGCCCGGTCGCCCGCTGCTGCCCGCTGCTGCTCGCTTCGATCACTCTTTGACGTATTGGATGTCGTCGATGTAGAAAGTGACCGGCTTGCCTTGCCCCGCCAGTGACCAGCCGAATCCGGTTTTGATCTGCCGCAGGTCCAGTCCCCGCAACGGGATCGTCAGTTTATTCCATTCTTTCGTCAGCGTGACGTCTTGGAGTTCTCCCTTGGCGGAGTCTCGATAGGGTTGATTGCCATCGATCACACCGAACACAAAGTTCACTTTCTCTCCGCCCTCTGCGCCACGAGCCCAAAATTGCAATTGGGTTGCCCCACTCAGATTCGCTCCTCCTGGTTGCTTGCCATCCCAATCTTCGGGTGGCGACTGCCAGAGCACTCCTCCCCAATCGTCGCCGCTGCGGTATTCGGCTTTCAAGCAATGTTCACCGCTGTGTGGCTTGTCGGTGCTGTCTAATTTCATGCGAATCGCGGCTGTATTTCCCATGTAGCCTGAAGGTGTGAATACGCTCGGCTTGGCGGCATCGCCGTAGACGACATACGGAAGGTTGGCGACTGGTAACTTTGTCGATAGTTTCATCGGGCTGCCCGCATGCAGCGGGACATTGGCGACGGCCGCTCCACCTTGCCCGTCGTAAACGTAGGCGAACAAGCGATACGATCCATCCTGTTTGGGCAGAGTGACGGTAGCGCGATTTCCTGTTGCTTTGACCGCATTCGCGATCGACGATTCTTGATCTTGACGATCCCCGCCAACCCCAATGGTGCCAGAGTCAGAACGCAGTACCCATTTAATGGTTAATTCGTCTTGTTCGGGGTCAGAGGCTTTTACCACCGCGTTGATCGTTTCGCCTGGCTTCAGGCGAGGGTTGCCGTCCAATTCCAGCGACGCGATTTTTGGGCAGCGGTTGGCGGGTGGTGAACCAGTCCAGGCCTCTGACATCGCATCGACCGCCGCCAGTCGAGTTCCATCTGGCAACAGCATGCCAAACCAAGTTGCGGTCGTTTCCTGTTTCTGTCCCCATAGAAACGCGTAAGAGCCAAGGCAGGTTGCGGAGTTGTCGACAACGTTGGCTTGGTATCCCTTTGCATAGAAATCCCCCTTTGCAGTGCTGCTAAATTCCAAGGGCGATCCCCAGCCGGTTTTGCCAACTTCCCACGGCCCATGGGTTCCATGTTCGGTAACGATGTAAGGTTTTGTGCTGTTTGCGGTTTGGTAGCGTTGGGCGAGCGATTCAATTCCCCCATACGAGTTCACCCCAACGATGTCGATGTGAGGGCAAAAGGTTTCGATGCTGCGAACCTTTTCTGCATTTTCTCCTACCTCTGCGATTACGGTCACCGTTGGATGATTCGGATCGATACGCTTGATCTCTCTCGCCACATGGTTGATTGCGTACCATACGGACGGATCGGTTCCGGCACCCTCGGCTTCATTGCCAACTCCCCATAGCAACAACGCCGGATGATCTTTGTATTTGTGAACGGCGGCAAGCGATTCTTCCAGTTGTTTAAGCACTGCCGTTTGATCTTGGTAATTAAAGCCGTGACGTTGGTGGCCTAGCCACAGGCCGGCACAGACCGTGAGACCATGCTGATGCGCTTCGTCTAAAATGCGACCCAAGTCATCAACACCCCAGGTTCGGATTGAGTTGCCCCCCGCAGCAGCAAGCGTCGCCAGTTCGGTGTCGCCACCGACGCCGCGGATGGCGTACGGTTTACCATTGCGAATCAACTTTACACCGCCAGCATGTCGCTCAAACGATACTTTTGATTGAGCACTGGCTGTTTGTGGATTGACGAGCAGGTTGATGCAGATCAGCAGTGGCAGGTAAGAGCAGGATTTAAGCATTGCAAAGGCTCGGCGTGGGCAGAAGCTGAGGTCGTAGGATGTCAAACAGAGCATATTGAAAAAAGATAAACGTTTTTATTGGGCACGCGAAAACGTTTCAGATTCGCAGACGATTGTTTTGATTTTACCGCTGCGTGAAAACAGTTGATGGCTGGTATCCAAATCGAGTTGCAGTCCATCGATCGTGCGCGTGTTGCCATCGGCGTATTCAATCGTCACGGTCTCTCGGTCGCCAAATTGATAAATCACTGGCACCTGGCAAAGAGTGAATCCGAACCCACTCGCCGGCACGGAAATCGTTTGTAGGTTTCCAGCTATGTCGTAGAGACTGAATTCTGTCTTATCGTCGAGTAGTTCATTGCGATCAAACAAGTTCAATCGGAATCGGACGCAGCCATTCTCGAAGTGTGCACCGACTTCGGCAAATCGAGCGAGCACATCTTCTTTGACTTGGCCGGTCATGCCGGGCTGTTTAACGCCAGCATTCTCAGGCGTATGAGAATAGGGGTCGGAAGGAAAGGCACCGTACTGTGACGGCGTTTTTTCGGCGCCGATTCCGCTTCGAATGGATTCGAAATGTTTACGTAACGATTTGATCGTTATTTCATCCGCGCCTTCGTCAATGGCGCGAAAGTAATTTTCCGCGACAGCAAGACCCAGTTTGGACACCATGTGCCAGTAGATTGATCCAAGTCCTTCGTAGGCGAAAAATGTGCCCGAGCGTCCTGTGAATTGACGGTGGCCAAACAAGGAAACGAATAGAGCATTGAGGATTGATTTCTCGACTTCGCAATCAGCTTGATACTCACTTGGTAATGCCTCGAGCGCCGCGTTCAGGTTGGCTGCATTGCGAAAGCCGCCGTTGAAATGAATGCCGTCTTGTGAGTCACGCCGAACAATCTCTTCATTGCCATCTTTTAGGAGTCGTTGCAGCAGTTTGCTTGACTGCAACGCTTTCGCATCGATCGCATTTTTTGCCAGGAATCGCGGCAGCTTTCGGTCAGGGTAAAGCAGATAACTGTTCTGGTTTTCCCGATACAGATCACTGCTTCGCAACGCATCGAGCAGCGAGACCGCTTCGCTTGGTGGCAGCAGCCCTGAACTCAGGACTGCAACTTGTCCTTCAAGCATCTCGTAAAGATGTTCGATTTCAATGCCATCCTCGCCCCATTGAAGCAAGTTGTAAGCATGGAATAGCCCGTCACTGCGATGGTTGTTGAGGATCGTTGTTTCGAGATGTCTCTTTGCGATCTTGAAAAATTCGAGGCATTGTTGGCGCGAGAGTTGGGCTAATTCCCCACTGGGGCCCGCTTCATACTGGCGGCTTCGATAGTTGCTGCCGGCACGGCCAAGTGCCTCCGTGATTTCGCGGCGTTGTGCAGGCGAGGCTACGGTTCGTTGAGAGGTCGACGAATCTTGTTCTGCAGAGTCTGGCAGGTGATCCGCCATCGTGGACAAAGTGGAATTGATCTGATTGAAGAACATTACCACTTCAGTCGAAACATCGAAGATTTCGTCTGTTGTTTCCGCCAGCCAATTTTCCAGGTAGTGGAACCAGCGGTACAGATAGCAGGTGGTCACCATGGAAAGCCCGTTGCCAACCAACGCATTATTAGCATCGTTCCATTCTGGGCGCTGTGTGTTCAGCCAAATGCCACCATCTGGAATGAAGTTGGAAAGCTTTGCGAGCGATAGAGTTAACAACTTTTCGAGTAGCGTCACTCGCTGGATCTCACCCGCTTGATTTTGCAGCAGTTTTCCGTCGACACCCAGTTCCTCAACTCGGGCGGAAATTTCAGCGGACAGATCACCATCAAAAACGATTGTCGATTGAGGATCTTGTTTGATCTGTTCAAAATTCTTGATGCGATATGGAACGTTGGCGTGTACGAACACTTGCGAATTCAGCAGTTGCTGCAGGGCATCGGGTTCCGTTCGGCGATTGCTCTCCAGTAAGCGGAGCAGGTAGATGATTTGGTGATCTCCCCAGTAGCCAATGTTTGCCCAGGGATCATCTGGCGTTGGTTCTTCCCACTCGAAGCCATCTTTTGTTAAGCGATATGGATTGTATCCGTCAGCAGTCGTCGCATTCACGAAGCGGCAGATCATTGCGGTATTGAATTTCGGAAACGAAACCGCTAACGCTTCCCAGTTTTGGAAGATGTCACGCCAATTTCCCTGGTAATCTAGGTTTGTTTCGCCGTTGGCTGTGCGAAGCCGAATTGCGAACCGGTTCCACGGCCGTGTAGGATCACCGTGCCGACGGCTAAACGCCAGGGGTAAATACTCCAGGGACAAACGGGTCAGATCGGGATCGGAAGCTCCAGCGATTGACGACAATAGATCGGTGATCAGGACCACCGGTGGAAGATCCTCAAGTAGAGCTTGGTGTTTCGCAAACGTTGATTTGTTAAATCCGCGGATATGCCTACGGAAATCGTCCGCATCAACGCGGTAACCCTCCAACGGAATACCACCCCGCATCACATTGAAAATCGTGTTGGAGCAATGTCGATCACTGCGGCGCTCGTTTGCGCCGCATTGTCTTGCGTCGGAAGACGAGATGATTTTCAGGAACTCCTGTTCACCCGATGCGATGTCGGATTCAACATCGCTCGTCACGTCGCTTGAATGCTGCAACCAGTGATCGAGATTAATCACGTCAGTGTGATCTTGTTCCAATTCAGCGACGACCTGCCAATGAATTGATTCGCCGGGCGCGAGTTCGATCGACTGGTTCAGGAGAAACGCGCCCGCTTTTCCCCGCACATCGGTCTCTGTTTGCAACGACTTTCCGCGGCGGAAGTCATCGACTTGTTCGGTGGATAGCAGAACGGCTTGGGGAGTCAGTCCTGACTGCCAAACCGTTGTTGTTTTTAAGCCTTCGCTCGGCTCCGCACGATCGGTGGGGATTGAACTAAGGTAAAACAACGCGAGTTGCGATTTTGGCAGCAATTCACTTTTCTTGTAAGCGTTTCCGAGATTGCTGTAGCGCATCATGAATTCACTGCTCACGCCGTACGGAAGCAAGTTTTGCAAGCCATCGAGCAAATCAATCGAACAGACTGAATCGCCTCTGTTCTGCAGCCGACAGGTGCGAACGAAACCATATCGCTCGCTGAACACCCAGCGGTATCGGAAAGCGAGTTTTTTCGTCTCGTTGATTTCCTCAAAGACGACCTTGTTACCGAGTGGCGTCTTGTAGAGATTGCGGTGGATTTCGTCGGATTGATCATGTGACGAAAAGGGTTCCCAGATGGATTCGCTCTCGTTGTGTCCCTGACAACTCGCGCGAATCAGCGTTATCGAACCTGTGGTGGCGCGGCACGCAGAGATCTGATCATCTGAAGCGTAAGGGAATAAGGCTGTATCAGGATCGCAGCGGCCGGCCGTCAATGCACCCGAACTGGAAATGAACATCCAATGGTCGCTGGCCCCCACCAGTGACATGAAGAATTCGGACATCTGTTGGCTGTTGGCGATACGGTAGTAGCGTTCACCATCTAGTGATGCATATTCGCCGGTCACTCCCCTTGCTGGGGCCACATCGTTCATGGTCATCGTCATCGGTCGAGAGTTACTGGTGGTTGGCGTTTGCGGAGTGGTGATTGATTCAAATCGGAGCTTGTTGGTTCAATCGATGTGTTGATTGAATGAAGATGCGTGGCGAAACGGCGAGGTGTCGCGTTTATTCAGAAGCAGTGGCCGCCTCTGCTCGCCGTCGTTCCAGTTCGACACGGATCTCGTGGGCGCTCGATTCCGTGATCTCGTAGCGGGACATGATCAAAATCGCGCCCACGACCCCAGCAATCGGTAGGAACGAGTAGAAAATCCGGAGGCCCGTCAATGATGATTCCGTCACATTGCCAGGATCAAAACCGACGAACCACATGATCAGGCCGCCGAGCAGACCTGCGAATGCATGTCCAAATTTGACCATCCACCAATACACAGCACCGAGCGTCCCTTCTCGTCGTTTGCCGGTGTTGAATTCGTCCAGATCGCAAACATCCGCCGTCATCGACATCATGAGAGTAAACAGGCCACCAATCCCGAATGAATGAAACGGTAGTGCCCAAAGAAACCAGGATGGCTTGCCTGGAACGAACAAAAACCAGAATAGGATGTAACCGA